>JAGXAZ010000100.1 GCA_018971365.1 Gammaproteobacteria bacterium
GGAAATCGGCGTAATCGCGTAAAACACGTAATTGCTGGTTCCGCTGGCAGCGCTCAAGGTGACCGTGCCGCGGCCATTGGTGCCAATGGTGAAGTTTCCGGTCAACGTCTGGTTGCTGGCGAGGGTCCCGGCCAGATTGAGATCCGAGGTACCGGCGCTGATGCTGCCGGCGGTGGTGGTGCTGGTGGCAAACCCGCCGGCCGTGCCGAAGGCGGCGGTGCCGCTGCTGCCGGCGGCGTAGAACACATAGCTGCCAGCGAGCGTGGTGCTTGCGGTTACCGACTGTTGCTCGAAAGCCGAGCCACTGAGATTGCCCTGCGAATCGGTCTCGATGAATTCCAGCTGACCGGGGGACACGATGTAGAAACTGTAGGTACGCGTGCCGGCCGCATCCGTGAAGCTCGCGGTGCCGCGCGCATTGCTGCCAATGCTGTAGGAGCCGCTGAGCGGTTCGTTGGCAATGCTGCCGCCCACGTTCAGATCCTGTTCCGCACTGCTTAAAGTGTTCGATCCGTCGGTCACGAAGATGCCAATGGCATTGACGGATGTGCCGGAAGCATCGTTGCCGCTTAAACTGAACACGTAAGGCGCGTCCAAACTGGTCAGCGCCGACGCCGTGGGCTGCTGGGGATAGAAAATGCCGCTCGCGGCCGTGCCGCTGTCCGTGCGCATGACCACCGCCTGTCCCTGGGTATTGAACGCCAAATCCAGGGTGATGGTCCCCTGAGAGCTGGTGAAAGTGGCAATGCCGATGCCGCTGGCATCCATGAAGTAGCTGCCGTTAAATGCCAGTGCCTGCGATACACCGGCGGGACCATTGATGTCTTCCACGCCGTTGCTGATCTGGCCGTTGTTGGCGGTAAAGCTTCCGACCACGGCCCACGGGCTGCCCGATTGCACACCCCTTAGCGTGAACACGTAGTTGCCGTTGAGCGAAGCGTTGGAAAACGTTATGCCTATGGTCACCGAGGTAACGGCCGCCGGATAGGCTTGCGGCGAGACGCTGATCACCACCGCTCCGTTGGACGTGGGCATATTCGGGGCGGTATACAGCCCCTGGGGTGTAATCGTGCCGACCACGCTGTTGCCACCGGGGATGGAATTCACGTACCACAGCACCGTGGTGTTGCTGCTGTTGGCCACAACCGCATTGAGCTGCAATTGGCTGCCCGCCGCGATCGTGGTGGCGATGGGGGTCACCAGGGTGATGGTCGGCGTGACCACTTGCGAACTGCCGCCGCCGCAGCCGGCGAACGTCAGGATCATGGCCAGCAGGCACAATTTTCTTGGTATCGCAGGCATACGGTATGCGGCTCCTGTAGTGTCGCTGCCCCGGAACCGGGCAACGCTCCGCTGCGGTTAAAGTTTACCCGGGGCTGTCAGACCGACGCCGACAGCAGTATGCATCAGGCCACGTGCATCAGGCCTGCGGCCTGCTGGTCGGCGTGGTAGGAGGAACGCACCAACGCGCCACTGGCCACGTGCTGGAAGCCGATCTCATGTCCATAAGCTTCAAGGTACGCGAATTCCTCCGGGGGGGCGTAGCGCACGACCGCATGGTGGAAACGGCTCGGTTGCAGATACTGGCCGACCGTGAGCATATCCACGCCGTGCGCGCGCAGGTCGCGCATTACCGCCTGGATCTCCTCCAGAGTTTCGCCCAGTCCCAGCATCACGCCGGATTTAGTCGGCACCGAGGCCCGTGCCTGTTTGAAGCGCTGCAGCAGGGCGAGCGAATGCCGGTAATCGGAGCCGGGGCGCACTTCGCGGTACAGACGCGGCACGGTTTCAAGATTATGGTTGAACACGTCGGGCGGCGTTTCGTTCATCACTCCCAGTGCCACCTCCATGCGCCCGCGGAAATCCGGTACCAGCACTTCGATCCGGGTCTGCGGGCTCACCGCGCGGATGGCGCGGATGCAGGCGCCAAAATGCCCGGCACCGCCGTCGCGCAGGTCATCGCGGTCCACCGAAGTGACAACCACGTAACGCAAATCCATGGCCCGGATGGTGCGTGCCAGGTTCAGCGGCTCTTCGGCATCGAGCGCCGCCGGCCGGCCGTGGGCCACGTCGCAGAAGGTGCAGCGGCGCGTGCAGATATCGCCCATGATCATGAAAGTGGCCGTGCCTTTGCCAAAGCACTCGCCGATGTTGGGGCAGGATGCCTCTTCGCACACGGTATGCAGATGATTGGCGCGCAGGATTTGTTTCAGGCGCGCGACTTCCGGTGTGGCCCAGGAACGCACGCGGATCCACGCGGGTTTGCGCAACGGGGTCACGGTCGGCTCGATCTTGACCGGAATGCGCGCCATTTTTTCGGCTGCGCTCAGCTTCTGGCCGGGTTCGAGCCGGGTGCGGACAGGCGGCGGGGGTTCAGTCACACTCATTCCTCAGGGCTGGCCGGCAGCGCGGCTGCCCGATGACCATCGGCCGCATATTGTACCCCAGGCATTTGACCAGTCTGGGTTTGAGCACTTCCGCGACGCGTGCGACATCCGCCGGACCGCCCAGGTCCCGCACCTGGGTCATTTGCAGATTGCGGTAGCCGCAGGGATTGATGCGTGTGAACGGCTCGAGATCCATGGCCACGTTGAATGCCAGGCCGTGATACGTGCAGCCGTGCCGGACGCGCAGGCCCAGCGAGGCCAGCTTGCGTCCGTCAGGCGTGTAGACGCCGGGAGCTTCGCGCCGGGCGAGCGCCGGAATGCCGAATTCCGCGAGCGTTTCGATGACGCTGCGCTCGATGGCTTCCACCAGCGCGCGCACGCCGAGACCCAGGCGCTTCAGATCCACGAGCGGGTACACCACCAGCTGCCCTGGGCCGTGGTAGGTCACCTGACCGCCGCGGTCGATGTGGATGACGGGGATATCGCCGGGCGCGAGCACGTGCTCCATCTTGCCGGTGACACCCAGGGTGAACACCGGCGGGTGCTCCAGAAACCAGATTTCGTCGCGGCTGTCAGGGCCGCGGCGCGCGGTGAATTCCTGCATGGCCCGCCAGCTGGAGTGGTAGTCGACGCAGCCGAGATCGCGCAGCTGCGGCAGCTCGAGGACACGCATCACAGTGCCACGAGCACATGCGGGTTGCCGCTGAGTGCGCGGTAAAGTGCATCCAGTTGCTCGCGGCTTTGGGCGGTGAAATTCACGGTAAGCGACACGAAGCGGCCGGCCGAGCTCGCGTGGCGCGTCACGTTCAGGGACTCCATCGGCGCCACATGCTCGGCAAGAATCGCGGCTACGGCGGCGTGGAATTCATGCGTATCCCGGCCCATGATCTTCACCGGGAATTCCACCGGAAATTTCAGGCCAGGACTCTGGTTCACGGCGTCAGGCCGCGGCCAGCTGCTGCTTGTGCTGCTGGAACAGCGTGTACACGCGCCGCCAGAGTGCACCCGGCCGTCCGTCACCAACCGCCCGGCCGTCCAGCCCGGTGACCGCATATACCTCGCGGGTGGAGCTGGCAAACCAGATTTCCTCGGCCTTGCGCACCTGGGCTACGGGGATACGCGCTTCCTGACACGCCATATGCTGTTGCTGCGCGAGTTGCAGAATCACGTCGCGGGTGATGCTTGGCAGCAGGTCCTGGCTTTTCGGCGGCGTAAGGATGACGCCCTGCTGCACGATGAACAGGCTGCTGGCGGTGCCCTCGGTGGCGTAGCCGTCGCGTACCAGCACGGCTTCCTGGCAATGCGCATCCACGGCGGACTGGCGCAACAGCACGTTGCCCAGCAGTGCCGTGGTTTTGATGTCGCAGCGCCGCCAGCGGATGTCGTCCAGGGTGATGACATGCGCGCCGTGCTGCAGCAGCTCCGCAGGCAGCGGCGCGAGCGGCGCGCACATGGCGAAAACGGTCGGCGCTACGCCGTGCGGGAAGCCGTGATCGCGGCTGCGGTCGGCACCGCGGGTGACTTGCAGGTACAGCGCCTGGTCGCCGCCGCCGTTTTTTTGCACCAGCTCGGTCAGCAGCGCAGCCCAATCGCTCACGCTGTGTGGATTGCGCAAACGGATGCCATCGAGACTGGATTGCAGCCGCTGCAGGTGAGCGGGCAGGTGAAACAGCCGGCCCGCGTACGCGGGGATGACTTCATAGACTCCGTCGCCGAACAGGAAGCCGCGGTCGAGCGGTGAGATGCGTACTTCCGCGAGCGGCGGGTAATCGCCGTTGAAGTAAGCCAGCGGCAGCGGTTCCGCCATTACTTTTTTGTGAACCACAGGCGCACGCTGTCGAGCATGCGCCGGAAAATGTTGCCCTCGGGCACGGCGCGCAGGGTGTAGAGCGGCGCGTCCAGCAGGGTATGGCCGTCGTAGCTCACCTCGACCTGGCCGGCCCGGGTCCGTGCCGCAATCGGCGCCACCAGGCCGGACGGCGTTTGCAGGCGCGCCGTCAACTGCGGGTAGGTTCCCTTGGCAACGGTGATGTACAGATCATGCAGCACGCCTACCGGCACGCGGCGTTCTGCGCCCTTCCAGGCCCGGAGCTCGGTAATCGCGGTTCCGGCGGCATACAACCGGTGGGTGTCGTAGAAATTGAAACCGTAATTCAACAGCGCTTCGTCATCGATAGCGCGGGCTTTTTCCGACGGCGTGCCCATGACCACGGCGATCAGGCGCATGCCGTTCCTGAGTGCCGAGGCCACCATGCAGTAGCCGGCGGAGTCCGTGAAGCCGGTCTTGAGGCCGTCCACGGACGGATCCGTGAACAGCAGCGATACGCGGTTGGCCTGCGTAATGCGGTCCCAAGTGAAGGATTTCTCCGCGAAGAACCTGCGGTAATAGTCCGGAAACTGGTTGATGATGGCCTGCGAGAGCAGCGCAAGGTCGCGTGCCGAGGTGTGGTGAGCCGGATCGTTGGTCAGTCCGGAGGCATCCACGTAGTGGGTGTTGTGCATCCCCAGCCTTTGCGCGTACTCGTTCATGAGTCCCACGAAGCTGTCCTCGCTGCCGCCGACGCGCTCGGCCAGCGCCACCGAAGCGTCGTTGCCGGATTGCACGATCACGCCCTGCAACAGGTTTTCCACGCTCACCTGACTGCCGACGTTCGCGAACATGCGCGAGCCGCCCATGCGCCAGGCCTTGACGCTGACGGTGACCGGCGTGTCGAGACTGATCACGCCGTCCTTGAGTGCGTTGAATACCACGTACACGGTCATGAGCTTGGTGAGGCTCGCCGGTTCGGTCTGCAGATCCGGATTGCTCGCCGCCAGCACCTGGCCGCTGTTGGCATCCATGAGCACGTAGCTCTTGGCCTGGAACTGCGGCGGCGCGGGGATTGGCAGGGCGTGTGCGGCGCCGGCCCAGGCGAACAACAAACCAAGTGTGTAAGCGACAAAACGCTGGCTTCTCAAGACAACACCTCATAGCGACAGGCGGGCAAAAATGCGGCCGGTGTGTGCCGGCCGGGCGGGCAATTTTAACGCGCCAAGTCGCAGAAACCTACGACTTCCGGTTACGGAATCACCACTTGTGCGTCGCCAAACCCCAGAGTGCCGAGTTGCGCGGTGAGCGCATCCACGCGGGTGACATCCGGAATCGGGCCGATGCGCACCTTGTACAAGGTAATGCCATTCTGGAGTTCGGGGAGAATGAATGCCGGGCTCACGGCAGCGGCGCGCAGGCGCGCGAGCACGCGCGCGGCGTTGCTCTCGGTGGCGAAGGCGCCGACCTGCACGAAGAGCTGTGGCTGGCCGGCCGTGCCGGTTGCGGCCGGTGCGGGCGTCGCGCCCGCAGGCGGCGGCAGGTTGCTGCCCGGCCCGGTCGGTGGTTGCGGTTCACCCGGGGTGACGGCGGTCACGTCCACCAGCGCAGTGCCGGTGCCGATCATGCCGATGCGCGCCGCCGCGGCGTAGGACAAGTCAATGATGCGGTTGGCGACAAACGGCCCGCGGTCGTTGACCTTGACGATCACGCTTTGCCCGTTCTGCAGATTGGTGACGCGCACATAGCAGGGCAGCGGCAGCACCTTGCTGGCCGCGGTCATGGCGAACATGTCGTAGGTCTCGCCGTCGGAAGTGCGACCGCCGTGGAATTTGGTGCCGTACCAGGAAGCGATGCCGCGATCGTGATAACCCACGCAGCTCGGCAGTAACGTGTAGGTCTCGCCATTGACGGTGTACGGCGACTGGTTGCCGTAGCGGCTCGGCGTCACGTACTGGGGAGTGGCGTTCGGTATCCGCGACAGGTCCACAGGATTGGCCGGGCCGTGATCCTGCGTGGGGAATTGCGCGCAGCTGGCGAGCAGCAGCAACGCCGCCAGCGCCGCGCAGCCTTCAGGGCAGCGCACCCTGGCCCGCCAATGCGCGCGCCTGGCTGATGCGCGTCGCCAGATCGTACACAGCCATGGCATACAAGGGGCTCCTGTTGTACTGCAGGATGGCACGGAAATTGTCCAGCCCGAGCCAATATTGCATGCTGTTGTCCTCCAACTGCAACGCAACCAGCATCGCCGGCGTATCGTCCGCCAATCCGGTGCTGGTGATTACACCCGCGGCGCGCAGTGCACCGACGGTGCTGGGCGCGAGTGCGGCGGGCGGCTCGGCAATCACCGAAGGCACGGCTGCCGGTACCGCCACCAGTCCCTGCGGCTGCCACCCCTGCAGGTGCAGGTAATTGGCCACGCTGCCGATGATGTCGGCCCAGTCATTCCAGATGTCCGGCGGATCGCGGCCGTCGAAGGCCACGGCGTAACGCCGGTAGCTGTCCGGCATGAATTGCGGTGCGCCCATGGCACCCGCGTAGGAACCGCTCAGGCTCAGCGGATCCAGATGCCCGGCGCGGCACATGAGCAGGTATTGCTCGAGTTCATACTGGAAAAAACTCGCGCGCGCCGGATAGTCGAAGGCCAGCGTGGCGAGCGCATCGAGTACCGAATAGCCGCCTTTTTGGCGGCCGTAAAAGCTTTCCACGCCCAGGATGGCCACCACGATGGCGGCCGGTACGCCGTATTGCGTCTGCGCCTGGTCGAGCAGCGCGGCATGCGCGTTCCAGAATTCGACACCCGCCTTGATGCGCGGGTCGTTCACGAACAGCGGCTGATACTGATACCAGGGTTTGGCTTCGTACGGTTTGGCGATGGCGGCGAGAATTTTATCGTTCTTCTGCGCCGCATCCAGGGTTTTTTCCAGCCAGGCGCGCTCGAAGCCGTCGCGTTGCACCAGTTTGGCGATGAACGCCTGCACGTCGGCACGCGCCGCGTAGCCGGCGGGGGCGGCTGGTGTCGGTGCTGCCGGCGCCGGCGCGGGGTGCGGCGCCACCACGGGAGGCGGCTTGACCAGGTGGGCACAACCGGCCAGCAGTGCGCCTGCGGCCAGCAACATGAAGGTTGCCGGGGCGCACGCACGCCTCATGTCGCGAGCAGCTTGCGATGCGAATGGATGCTCATGAGCATGCCGAAACCGGCCATGAGCGTCACCAGCGAGCTGCCGCCGTAGCTCACCAGCGGCAAGGGCACGCCCACGACCGGCAGGATGCCCGAGACCATGCCGCTGTTGATGAACACGTAGGTGAACAGCGC
>JAGXAZ010000101.1 GCA_018971365.1 Gammaproteobacteria bacterium
TGCGAGCGCCACCGCCAGCAACGCCACCGCCGCCAGCACCGGCGTAGCCAGCAGGAAGATGCCGTGATCGGCGCTTGTGGTTCCCGAGGCCAGCAGTTTGCGCGCCACCGGCGCGCCGGGCGGAGCACCGCAATGCACACAATGAGCGCCGGATCCTGTGCGGGCACCGCAGCGTGCGCAGGTTGTTGGAACGTTGCCGCGGACTGTCATTCGATTGCAAATGCCGATGCGGCCGCAGCGGCGAACGATCGGCGATCATGCGGATACTTCACGGCGGTCTCACGTCAAGCGGCTAACAGCGAACCAGGAGCTGGAACAAGGTAATCCATCCGGGCCGCGGGAACGCACCACGACCGACCGTGCCGATTGCGCGTGGCCATCACTTGAGCTGGTCCAACACCTTCATTTCCGGCACCGCCAGAAACGTGTGCGGATTGTCCGGATCGTGGCTCACCGGTAGCGTGCCGCACATGAGCTGCGAGAGCGCGGTCTTGCCGTCTATGCCCGGTTGCGGACTGCCGCCCAGATCGTATTTCAGTACCTGGCCGCGGGCGCCCCACTCCTGGGGCAAATCGCGCGCACTCGGACGCACTTCCACCGTGACCTCGATCCAGCGGTTCCAGCCCCAGGTCTCGGTGTGGAAGTTGTACGGATTGCCACCGTTGGATGCCTGGGTGGCGTGCCAGTTGATGAGGTCGTAGCCGCGCTGATTGAGGCCGATGCAGGAAATGGTGAGCTGCTTCACGGCTTGTTGAATGATGTGCTGGTTGTCAACCGACACGTCCGGCGCCAGGGACACGGATTTGTAGGGAGGTTTGCCGCAGGCGCTGAGCAGCATGGTGGCAAGCACGACGATGATGATTCTGTTCATGGCTACACTCCGTTTGCCGCCGACTTCCAGAAAGTATAGATCAGGGATGCGGGAGCGGGTTCCGTCCTAGGGCCGGCGGCGCCGACCCTGCGCCAGCAGGTACCACATCAATCCGCCCAGCACCACGACCAGAACCAGGATGAAATATAGGCTGCCTTGATCGAAATATCCGGCATAGCGGCGCAGGTGGCGCCCGAGGTAATAGGTCCCGAGGCCCCAGACGCCGACCCAGAGCAGCGCACCCGTGGCATTGAAGAGCAGGAAGCGCCGGAAACTCATGGCCGCGGTTCCGGCCACCAGTCCGTTTACCTGACGCAGCACCTCGAAAAAGCGCGCAAACGTCACCACCCAGCCGCCGTAGCGGGTGAAGCTCGTCTGCATGCGTTGGATCTGCGCGTCGCCGATGCGCACGTATCTGCCGAACCGCTGGATCAGGCGGTGACCGCCAAAATAGCCGATGGCATAACCCAGGCTGTCGCCGATAGTGGCGGCCAGAAAGGCGATGAACAGTACCATGGCAATATTGAGTTTGCCGTGCGACGCCAGTACCGCGGCTGCAATCAGCAGGGTCTGACCGGGCGCCGGCACGCCGAAACTCTCGACGAAGATGACCGCGAACAGCAGCAGGTAGCCGTATTGCATGAGATACGGCTCGAGCCACATCAGCGAATCATGCAGGAACCCCATGAATTGGTGCTCGGCGCGAATCAGCGTGGCGGCATGGTAGCAGATGCATGGCAGGCGCTATCGGCGGTTGCGCCGCTGCAGATTGCAAACTTACGGCAGGCGCCCGGGCGGCATCTTGCGTGCGGCCGTTGGCCAGGTTTCGCAGTCAGCGAGTCGGGAATTGGGGTGCTCCACCCACAGTCGCGAACCCGCCCGAACATCGCGAGGTCCCGGAACCGTAGGCTGCGTGCAAAGCCAGCGGCCGTACGTCGGTGCAATGCCCGGACCCGCGTAAACGCGCGCCATCCGGGTCTGCGCCACCTGCCGCGTACCGGGCATGAATGGCGGAAAATCGCCGATTAACGGTCTTGTCCGCGTTTTATGTTCAGGCGCATCATGTTGAAGCCCACTTGGAGGGCCTTATTTCGCTTGAACTTGCACCGCCTGAACCTTTCCCGATTCACAACAGGGAGTCGGCCTTGGGGATAAATTCCATAGACGCCCATTTGCTTCTGAATTTTGGCCTAGTGAGCCAGTTGGCGGCGGCTGTGCTGCTGGTGGTGCTGTTCCTGTTGCTGCGGCGGCATGCGCTTCGGCGGCCTTATTTCCGCGCCTGGAGCAGCGCCTGGGTGGCACTCGCCATAGGGCTGGCCGCGCTCACCCTGCGCTACAACCTGCTGCCTTTGGTTCTGGGTCAAGGCTCCGGCATGGACCGGTGGGTCACCGGTTGCAATTTCATCTATCAGTTCGGAAAGCTGGCATTCCTGCTGCTGCTGCTGCACGGCACGCTGCTGTACCTCAAGGGCGGGGCGCAAGGGTCGTTCGGCATTTTGCGCTGGTTGTGGGCCGGAGTGGGTGCGATCACCCTGGCATCCGTGCTCGCATCTTCCAGTCTGCAGGCCGTGATGTTCTGGCAGGGACTCTGCAACCTGGCGGTATTTGTGTTTTGCGCGATCGCCATGCTTGCGCTGCCCAAGTCGCGCCGCAGCCTGGGGACACGCACCGCCGGCACTGTGCTGGCAGCCATGGCATTGCTGTGGTTGGCCTATCTGATGGCGTTGGTCAGTACCGTGCTACCCCAGGTACATGCGGCCGCGGGCGTGGAGGCCCTGCTGAACGGCCCCAACAATTATCTTGATCTGATTCTTGGCATGTTGCTGGCGTTCGGCATGGTGCTGGTGCTGTTCGAGGACCTGCGCCGGGAAATAGACACCGCTCACCGGGAGTTGCGCGTGGCGCACGAGCAACTGCTGCGCGAGTCCTATCTGGATGCGCTCACCGGCGCCTACAACCGGCGTGCGTTAAGTGAGGGCACCGGACTGGAGGACGCCAAAGGCAGCTTCGGCGTGCTGGTGGCGCTGGATGTGGACAATCTCAAGGATGTGAACGACGCGTATGGCCACAAGCATGGTGACGCGCTCTTGCGGCACTTGGCATCGGTATTGCGCGCCGGCCTGCGTCCGTCCGACAAACTGTACCGCATGGGCGGTGACGAATTCCTGGTGGTGATGCCGCGCGCGGTGGTGCGCACGGCCGCGGCGCGCATCAGGGAAATCATCGCCAATGCCCCGTCGCTGCGTTTGCCCGACGGCGACGTGTCGCTGGAGCTGCGCGCCAGCGTCGGTGCGGCGGAGTTCGCCAGCATCGAGGAGCTGGATATCGCGCTGCATCTCGCGGATCGTTCCATGTACGATCAGAAGCGCGCCAGCCACCAACAGCACCCCGTTCTGCCCGGAACCGTGAGGCTGGAAAACGGCCACTGACCACGGGTTCCACGGCCCGCGCGCGCGTCGGCGGCTGGCGGAAATCCGCTGCATCCGGTGTTGGCAGCTGTCATTTTTAGCGCGCTGGGCTATGCTTCACGGCGCAGGCGGGCGCGGCGCACGGCGGCCCCCGACCTGTGGACATCGCGCGTTTTCGGAGCCCAAGTGAAACCTACTGATACCACCCATCCCGACTACTTTCACAGGGTCGTGGATTGCCAGTGGGCGTGTCCGGCCCACACCAACGTGCCCGAATACATCCGCCTGATCGCCCAAGGGCGGTTTGCCGACGCCTACATGCTGAACCGGGAGTCCAACGTGTTTCCCGGGATTCTGGGGCGCACCTGCGACCGGCCCTGCGAACCCGCCTGCCGCCGCGCCCGCGTGGATGAAAAACCCGTGGCCATCTGCAGGTTGAAACGCGTGGCCGCGGATTACAAGGACGACATCCGCGCGCGTCTGCCGAAAATCCCGCAACAGAAAAACGGCAAGCGCGTCGCCTGCGTGGGAGCGGGCTGCGCTTCACTTACGGTCGCCAACGATCTGTTGCCGCTCGGCTATCAGATCACGATGTTCGAAAAGCAGCGCGAGCCGGGCGGCCTGATGCGCACCAATATTCCCGCCTTCCGCCTGCCCGTTGCGGTGCTCACGGAAGAGACCAACATGATTCTCGACATGGGCGTGGACCTGAAGTTGGGCGCGCCGATTGACAGCATGCGCGCGCTGCTTGCGCAGGGATTCGATGCGGTGTTCGTGGGCAGCGGCGCGCCGCGTGGCAAGAACCTCGAGATCCCCGGCCGCCATGACGACGAGGCCCACGTGCACATCGGCATTGACTGGCTGGAGTCCGTGGCTTTCGGGCATATCGATTCGGTGGGCAAGCGCGTACTCATCATCGGCGCCGGCAACACCGCCATGGACTGCTGCCGCAGTTCGCTGCGCATCGGCGCGACCGACGTGAAAGTCATGGCGCGCAAGCCGCTCACCCTGACCAAGGCCTCCGACTGGGAACTGGAAGAGGCCGTCGAGGAAAGCGTGGAGATGGTCGAGTGCCACAGCCCCAAGGAATTCGTGGTGAAGAACGGCCGTCTCAAGGGCATGAACTTCGAGGTGCTGGAATATCACGAGGAAGACGGCAGACTCAAATCTGGGAAAACCGGCGAGAAGTTTTTCCCGGCGGACGACATCATTCTTGCCATCGGCCAGGAAAACGCCTTTCCCTGGATCGAGAACGATCTCGGCATCGAACTTGACCAATGGCACGTACCGGCGGTAAACCGGAAAACCATGCAATCTACGCGTGCCGGCGTATTCTTCGGGGGCGACGCGGCTTTCGGTCCCAAGAACATCATCTGGGCGGTGGAACACGGCCATCAGGCGGCGATTTCGATTCACAAGTATTGTCAGGGCGAGGACATCAGGGAGCGCCCGGCCTACGGCATGAACCTCGTGAGCACCAAGATGGGTATCCACGAGTGGAGTTACAGCAACAGCTACGACCCATCCGCGCGGCGCCTGGTGCCGCACGTGAGCCTGAAGGAGCGCTTCAAGAAGATCAATATCGAAGTGGAACTCGGCTTCACGGCCGAGCAGGCCGAAGTGGAAGTGGAGCGTTGTTTGAATTGCGACATCCAGACGGTGTTTGTGGCGCCGCTGTGCATCGAGTGCGACGCCTGCATTGATGTCTGTCCTACACATTGTCTTACCATCACCGCCAACGGCGAGGAAGCCGAACTGCGCACACGACTGAAGGCGCCGGCCGAGAACCTCACACAAGCGCTGTATGTGTCGGCAGCGTTGAAACAAACCGGACGTGTCATGGTCAAGGACGAGGACCAGTGCGTGCACTGTGGTTTGTGTGCCGAGCGCTGCCCGACGGCCGCCTGGGACATGCAGAAATCCACGCTGAAAATTCCCTATGCAGGCGAGCTGCCGCCGCCGACCGCCGTGCCGCAGCGCAGGCGTGCCTGAGCATGACCACGCGCGTCAACGATTTCGTCATCAAGATCGCCAACGTCAACGGCACCGGCTCGGCGAGCGCCAACGGCCTGTTGATGAAAGCCATCTTCCGCATGGGCATCCCGGTGGTGGGCAAGAATTTCTTTCCCTCCAATATCCAGGGTCTGCCCACCTGGTTCGAGATCCGCGTGAGCCGCGAGGGATATCTGGCGCGCTCCGGGCGTGTGGACCTCATGGTGGCAATGAACGCCCAGACCTACGCGCGGGATCTGGCCGAGGTCAGCGCCGGCGGCTACCTAATATATGACTCCACCTGGCCGCGCGACAAACAACTGGTGCGCGAGGACGTGACCGTCATCGGCATCCCGTTTGCGCAGCTGGTGAACGGCGAATTCGAGAACGTACGTGCACGCGTCCTCATGAAGAATGTGTGTTATCTGGGTGCGCTGGCGGCCCTGCTGGAACTCGACATGCAGGTGGTGGAGCAGTTGCTCAAGGAAACCTTCGCCGACAAGCAGAAATTGATCGCCGGCAACCTCAAAGCCATCGAGCTGGGATATCAATACACCAAGGAACATTTCACCTGTCCGCTGCCGCTGCGGCTCGAAGCCATGCACAAGACCGATGACCACGTGATGGTGGACGGCAACATGATGGCGGCGCTCGGCTGTGTGTACGCCGGTGCCACCGTGGGCGCCTGGTATCCGATCACGCCGTCCACGTCATTGATGGACGCATTCAAGGAATACTGCGAGCGCTACCGCGTGGATCCGGATACCGGCAAGCACCGTTATTGCATCGTGCAGGCGGAAGACGAACTCGCGGCCATCGGCATGGTGCTGGGCGCGGCCTGGAACGGCGCACGCGCCTTCACGCCCACCAGCGGCCCCGGCATTTCGCTGATGAACGAGTTCATAGGCTTTGCCTATTACGCCGAGATTCCGGCCGTGCTGTTTGACGTGCAGCGCGTCGGGCCGTCCACCGGCATGCCCACGCGCACCCAGCAGTGCGACATCCTGTTCTGCGCCTATGCCTCGCACGGCGACACCCGCCACGTGCTGTTGTTTCCCGCCGATCCCGCCGAATGTTTCCACATGGCGGTCGCGGCCTTCGATCTTGCTGAACGGCTGCAGACGCCGGTATTCGTGCTCTCGGACCTCGACATCGGCATGAACGACTGGATGGTGCCGAAGATCCGCTGGGACGAGAAATACGTCCCCGACCATGGCAAGGTCTATACGCGCGAGCAACTGGAGCACATGCAGGTATTCCATCGTTACACCGACGCCGATGGTGACGGCATTCCCTATCGCACGTATCCCGGCGTCCATCCCAAGGGTGCATTTTTCGTGCGCGGCTCAGGCCACAACCGCCACGGCGACTATACGGAAGATGCCGACGAATACAAGGACGTGCTGGACCGATTGCGGCGCAAGCACGACATCGCCAAGGAGCTGGTGCCGGCCCCGGTGATCAAGGCCAGGAAAGGCGTCAAGACTGCCATCGTGTCGCTCGGCAGCTGCGATGCCGCGGTGCGCGAGGCCCTGGACGTGCTGGCGCGCGAAGGCACCGAAGTGAATTATCTGCGGGTGCGCGGGTTCCCCTTCAGCAAGTCGCTGGAGGAATTTTTGAGCCAGCACGATCAGATTCTGGTTGTGGAGCAGAACCGCGACGCGCAGTTGAAATCCCTGTTGTTGCTCGAAACAATGGTGGAAAAAAACAAATTGCGTTCCATTCTGCACTACGGCGGCATGCCGATAGATTCGCGCTGCATTGTCGAGGGCGTGAACCGGGCACTCGCCAAACCTGCTGTGGCTTAGGGTAACGACAAATGCCCATTGCGGAAAAATCCCCCTGCGCACAAAACGCTTGCCCCCGTTTGCAAAGGGGAGCGAGGAGCGAAGCTCAAAGCGGGCAGCCAGGGGCGAATTGCGCCACGATGAGCGGGCGGCCATGGATGGCCGCCCTGGACCCGGACACGGAGCAGAATTGCAGAGTGTTCGGGGCGGCCCTGGACTTTCGGGCGAAGCAGGGTGAGCGGCAACGCTGCGAACGCCCATGCAGGATGCATGGGCTGGACTTTTGGCGGAGCAGGACTGCGCAGCCAACAAGCGCAGCCAACAAGCGAAGCTCGAAA
>JAGXAZ010000102.1 GCA_018971365.1 Gammaproteobacteria bacterium
CGCGCTTAAGACCTTCTGGGGCGAAGAAATTTACCGCACGCCCCCCGGCCAAACGGAAATCGAACGCCGGCGTCAGATCGTGCACGCGCCGTATCACGCGAAACTCCTGGAACTGCTGCAGGCGAAAATCGCGCGCTTCGGCCGTGCCGTGCTAATCGACGCCCACAGCGTGGCGTCGCGGGCCAGTTTGCTGCACGGCGCATTGACCGACGACATTTTCCTCGGTGATCGCGATGGGCGCAGCAATTCCGGCTGGCTCACGGAGGTCGCCGACGCTGCGTTTCGCGCGCAGGGATTCCGGGTGGCACGCAACCGTCCCTACAAGGGCGGCTACATCACCGACCACTACGGCAAGCGGGACATGGTCGAGGCGCTGCAGATCGAGATGTGCGAGCGCGTGTACATGGATGAACAGGATCCGGTCGGCGCTTTGCAGCATCCGCGCTTCCTGCCCGCCAAGCAGCAGATCCGGAGCGTGATGTTGGCGGTATGCGAGGAAGCCGCCAGACGCCGAGACGGGTGGCCGGGCGCTCCGGGTGCTTAGCGCCGGAGTTTGTCTTGCGGTGATTGTGTGCACCGCATGAGTGACTTCCAGCAAAAGCGTACATAAGAAACGGGCAGCACGTTGACGCGCTGCCCGCGTACACAGTTTGCCGGCTTCAGGGCTTGACGAACTTGAGCGTCATGCGGTCGGATTCGCCGATAGCTTCCATTTTGGCACGTTCCGCCGGGGTATTGGCACCCATCAGATTCGGCGGCAGGTGGTGCACATTGATGTCCTCGGGGTCCTTGGGATTGGCGTTGATTTCCGATATGCCTGCCAGCCGGAAGCCGGCCTTCAGGCCCGCTTCGATCATATAGTCCTCGGGGATGCGGTGCAGTTCCTTGGAGCTTTGCACGGCATCGGCGAACGGCTTGGCGCGATGCTCGGTCACACCGAACACGCCGCCCGGCTTAAGCACCTTGTAGGCGGCCTGGAACACCGCTGCGAGCGTTTCCGGACTGTGGTTGAGCCAGTCATGCGCGTTGCGGAAAGTGAGCACCATGTCGGCGGAGTTGTCCGGTCCGAGGTTCACCTGTTCCGGCGGCGCGAATGGAATGATTTTTTCGATATGCCCGTACACGGCCGGATCGCTTTTGAGTTTCTGCATGTAGGACTCGGCCATGCGCTTCATGAACATACTGTGGCTGTCGGTGGGCGTCGCAGCCTCGATCAGGTGGCCGTGGTCATACAGGAACGGTGCGAGAATTTCCGTGTACCAGCCGCCGCCGGGCTCCAGCTCGATCACCGTCATGTCCGGTCGAATGCCGAAAAACTCCAGCGTCTCGACGGGATGGCGGTATTGATCGCGAGCCTTGTTGGCGGCAGAGCGCCAACTGCCGTTCACGGCTTCCTGCAGCAGCGTGTGAACATTGTCGGATGGCGCGACCGGACCGGCGTGCGCGGTGGCGAAAGCCATCAGGCTACCGGCCAGCAAACACAAAATATGGGCGGGGCGATGCAACATGACTCAATCCTCCTTAAAATAGGCGGGCGTAACTATAGCGCAGAGCCGCCGGGTTGACGCAGGATCCTGAACGGCAAGATGCGTCCTGGTTTCGATGTGAATACCATTTGCAGTTGAATCTGTTGGTAAAAGAGCATGCCCCACGAGCGATTCACCTTTGTTTTGCAGTCCACCCGCATGGTGACGCCGCGCGTGCGCCAGTTCAATTTCCGGCGTGAGGACGGTGCGCCGTTTCGCTGGGCGGCGGGGCAATTCGTTACCCTGCACATGCCCTTTACAGACAAGGAGTTGCGCCGCAGCTACAGCATTGCCGCCAGCCCGGAGCATTCGGGGGACGTAGAACTCGCAATCACATACGTGGACGGCGGCCGCGGCACCGGTTTGCTGTTTGCCATGGAGCCGGGCGCGCGCGTGCAGGCGACCGGTCCTTTCGGCAAGTTCCAGTTGCGCGAGGACTCACTGCAGCGCGATCTGCTGGTGGCTACGGGTACCGGCATTGCGCCGTTCCGTGCCATGTTGCCGCAACTGCGCAAGCGCCTGAACGGCGGCGGCCACGAGGCGGTGCTGTTGATGGGCGTGCGCGGGCCCGACGAACTCCTGTATGGCGAGGACATGCTGCAACTGGCGCGCGAGAATCCGCACTTCCAGTTCATCACCAGCTACAGCCGGCGGCTCTCGGAGCCGGCGGTGGCGCACGAACGTAAGGGCTACGTGCAGGATCATCTCATGGAACTGAATCCCGATCCGGCGCGCGACATCGTGTACCTGTGCGGCAATCCCGGCATGATTGACGACGCGGTGGCCAAGCTCAAGGCCGTGGGCTTCCAGACTCACAACCTGCGCCGCGAGAAGTTCGTGTCTTCGAATTGACGCGGCCGGGTATCGCCGGTTGTCGCCTGCGCAGCAACAGCCGCATCCCGACAGCCGGCCTGTAGCCTGTCGCTGCTTTTTATCCGCTGGTCGGAGCATTCGGCGTAACCAATCGGTCGAAGTATTGGCTTTTCCCCGCGGATTTTGCGCAATGCAGTGGCATAGCGCAGATGGTCCTGGCTCATCTCGGTACTTTGGCCGGGCAGGGCAGGCTTCGGCAGGTTGAAGGTGGATTCGGCCGACCTGATATCTCTGCAGCGGAGTGCTAACCTTGCTCTCCGTGGTTTTAATTTCAACAGTCGACATGATACAGGGCGCCTGCTCAAACCGGGGCGCGGATTCGCCATGAGCCCGCATCCCAAATCTGGGGTTCCACCGCCGCGGCGCAAGCGCCCGGCTCTGGGCGACTACACCACCGCGAATTGGCGGCTGGTGGTGCTATCGCTAATGGCGGTGCCGATCGGCGGGGCCGGCGCGGGCATCGCCTGGATACTCGTGCGGCTGATCGGTTTCATCACCAACATTTCCTTTTATCACACGGTTTCCTTTGCCTTCAATTTCCCGTCACACGAGACGGTCGGCTGGATGGCATTCGTTCCGCCCATCGTCGGCGGACTGATCATCGGGTTGATGGCGCGCTACGGCTCGGAAAAGATCCGCGGTCACGGCATTCCCGAGGCTATCGAGGCGATTCTCCTGAACCGCAGTGTCATTGAGCCGAAGGTGGCGGTAATCAAACCTGTTGCTTCTGCGATCGCGATCGGCACCGGCGGACCGTTCGGTGCCGAGGGCCCGATCATCATGACCGGCGGCGCATTCGGCTCGCTGTTTGCGCAACTGTTCAAGCTCTCCGCCATGGAACGCAAGACGCTGATGATCGCCGGCGCCTCGGCCGGCATGGCCGGGATTTTCGCGACGCCGGTGGCCGCGACGCTGATTGCCGTTGAACTGTTGTTGTTCGAATGGCGGCCGCGCAGCTTTATACCGGTCGCGATTGCCGCCACCGCAGCCACCATCGTGCGGGAGCCGCTACTTGGCTCCGGTCCGCTGTTTGCCTATCACTCGGCGCTCATGCCGCTTGCGGGATTGTTCGTCTGCATACCGGTCGGGATTACCGCCGGTCTGCTGTCCGGCCTGCTCACCTGGCTTACCTACCGCTTCGAGGACGGCTTCGGAAAACTGCCGGTGCACTGGATGTGGTGGCCGGCGATTGGCGGCGTGCTGATCGGCATCGCCGCGATGATTGAACCGCGGGCACTGGGCGTCGGCTACGATGTCATCCGCGATCTGCTCGCGGGAAATCTGGTGTTTTCCGTGGTGCTGGCACTGTTGATCGTGAAGTCGCTGCTCTGGGCCTCGACGCTCGGCTCCGGCACATCGGGCGGCGTGCTGGCGCCGCTGCTCATCATGGGCGGGGCCATGGGTGCGCTTGAGGCGCGCATCATTCCGGTGGGCGAGCCGACGCTGTGGGCGCTGGTCGGCATGACCGCGGTGCTCGGCGGCACCATGCGCTCGCCGTTCACCTGCATCGTGTTCGCACTCGAGCTGACGCATGACATGAACGCAGTGCTGCCGCTGACCGTCGCCACCTTCGTGGCCGCGGGTTGCACGGTGCTGATGCTCAAGCGCTCGGTACTCACCGAAAAGATCTCCCGGCGCGGGCATCACGTGACCCGCGAGTACTCGACCGATCCGTTCGAGACCATGTTCGTCGAGGATCACATGACCCGCGACGTGCGCACGCTTGCCGGCAACATGACGGTGGGCGACGCGCTGCGGTTTTTCGACGAGCACATGCAGTTGCCGCCGCACGCGGATGAACGCGATCCGGACAGCTACAAGCACGGCTTGCCGGTGGTGGATGACCGGCTCAAGCTGCTGGGCATGCTGCTGCGCACGGATGTCGGCAAGCTGCGCAGAGGCAACTATCTGCCCACGGTACGCATCGCCGATGTCACACCCAAGGCGCGCGCCATGGGTTATCCGGACGAGCCACTCAGCCGCGTGGCGGACCGCATGGCCGAATCCGACATGGACTGCGTGCCGATCGTCGATCCGCAGACCAGCACCTTGATTGGCCTGGTGACACGCCATGACGTGCTGCGCGCGCGCGCCATGGCCTTGGGTGAAGAGCACGAGCGCGAGCGCATCATTGATCTGCACCTGCACCTGCCGCGTTGGCTGCGGACCTTCACGGCCCCACGCGGCAATGCGGGACATGCCGTTCAATCCGATGTCAGGACCATGGGACAAAAGCCGGAAGACAGCGCCATGCGCGACGCCTCCAAACGCAATTGACTCTCCGGTTGCGTAGGGCGCCCAGCGAAATGGGCGAGAGGAATCACTCTGCTCAGCTGAAATCCCACCTCGCCCCCTTTGCAAAAGGGGGGCGCGCCTGGCGCGCCGTCGAGAGAGCGGGAAGCGGGGTAAACGGGATGTTTCTTATGAGCCGCCATTGTGGGAGCGCCGGTCTCCGCCGCGATGAATTTGGATCGCTTGGCCTGCGCGAAATCGCCCTCTTTCGAACTTCGCAATCCTGCTCCGTCCGAAAGTCCAGGGCCGCCCTGAACACTCCGCCATCCTGCGTCGTGTTCAGGTCCAGGGAGACCGTCCCTGGTCTCCCGCACATCACTACGCGACGTGCCCGTGGCGGCCCGCTCGGAACTTTGCTCCTCGCCCCCCTTTGCAAGAGGGGGGGCGCCTGGCGCGCGGGTGGATTTATCACCAGTGTTCATTTTGTCAGGAGCTCTCAGCGGAGTGTGCCGGGCGACGGCGGATTTTCCTGCGCTTTGAACTTTTCCTTGAGCAACTGGAGCGCGGTATCCAGCACCGGGTCGTCGCCGCGCTGGAAATCGGCCTGCGTGGCGGACACCGCAACTTCCGGCTGGATGCCGTTCCACTCTATGACGCGGTGATCCGCAGTCATGTCGTAGCAGACCGGCACGCTGTAGGTCCAGCCGTTTCCGAGCGCGAAGGTTTCCGGACAACCGGAGGCGCCGCCTGTCGTCGCGCCAATAGTGGTGACGTTGGGTAGGGTCTGCATGGCCGCAATGAAATTCTCGGTGCTGCTGAAACTGTCCGGCCCGATAAGCAGCATCACTAGGCCCGGATAGTGCACGCCGACCGCGGGCTCCATGTAGCGCGGCATGGGCGGACCCAGATCGCCCGGACGCGGCCCATTGCGGTAGCGGTAATACTCGCTGAGATGCGGCCGGTCAGCGAAGTAACCGGCGATCTTGTAGGCCAGGTGGTCGTTGCCGCCGCTGTTCATGCGCACGTCCAGGATCAGGCCGGGACTGGACGCGAATTGTTCCAGGACGGTTGCGAAATCGTCCAGCGACAGCGCGTGCTTCTTCCAGTCGCCAATGAAGATATAGGGAAAGCCCTGCACGCGACCAAATCCCCAGTCTGCACCTCCGTAGTAGGCCAGATCGGGAACATAGACGCCGAGCGGTCCCGGGCTCCAGTTGGGGTCATCGGCGCGTTTGGAATCGTAAGTGTTGAGGTATTCGCCCTCCGGCGACTTGAACCACACATGTACGTCCTTGAGCGGCGTAGTCATGCGCGTCAGGAGCGCCACGAGTTCCGATTCGTTGGTGACCTTGTCGGCAAGCGGCCGGTATTTGTCGTATGCGGCCTGCCAGTCCATGTGCTTGTACTCGAAATACGGGTACAGCCGGTCGAACTTGTACCAGTATTCCTCGAACTGGTAGGCGTAGGGGTTCCTGGGAATCGGATGACCGGGCGCAATATTGGGCATGCAGCCGGCGAGGGCCAACACCGTGAACAATGCCGCAATTGCTATTACCTTGGCCGCGCTCATCGTGTGCCTAGCATAAGGTTTCTGATAAGGCCCTACAAAATGGAGCAAGTTCCGTGGCAGTCAGACAGGACGAAAGACAGTTCGGCTGCTGCCGCGCCAAGAATAATGATCCTGCCTGAGTGAGAGTGGGTTTGCCGGCGATGCGTCCCGGCAAGCCAAAAGCCTGAATCTCTTGTGGCGGGGCTGTCCTGAGGCGCCGCTTTGGGAGCACAATAACGGTCGTTCAGGAGGCTGCCATGTTATTCCACGTCAAGATTCAGCAGGCCGAAGACGGCTGGTTTGTAGCCGAAGTGCCGGCGCTGCCGGGCTGCGTGTCCCAGGGCCGCGATCAGAAGGAAGCGCTTGAAAACGTCAAGGAAGCGATTACCGCCTGGCTGTGGGCCGAAGATCAGAAGGCATTGCAGGCGCATCCGGTCAAACCGGGCGAACAGCCGGTGGTGGTCGCCGTCTGATAATGACCCGCCTGGGGAACATTTCCGCAAGGAAGCTGTCAAGGCGTTTTCAAAAGCCGGGTGGACCGCTGCTGGTCAGGTGGGCAGCCATCTGGTGCTGGTGAAGCAAGGAGTGCGGGTCAATCTGTCCATTCCGCAGCACAAAGAACTTTCCGTGGGTACGCTGCGCGCGCTGATTCGCCATGCAGGCATGAGCGTCGAGGAATTTCTGAAGCTGCTGTAAATCCCCTCGAATTGTGCCGGTTGTCAATGATCTTTGTCTATTCCTTCAATCGCCGGTATTTGATGCGATGCGGTTGGTCAGCGTCGGCGCCGAGGCGGCGCTTGCGGTCCGCCTCGTAATCAGCGTAATTGCCCTCGAACCACGTCACCTTGGAATCGCCTTCGAACGCCAGCATGTGCGTGGCGATGCGATCCAGGAACCAGCGGTCGTGCGAGATCACCACCGCGCAGCCGGGGAAGGCGAGCAGCGCTTCTTCCAGCGCGCGCAGGGTTTCCACATCGAGATCGTTGGTCGGTTCGTCGAGCAGCAGCAGGTTGCCGCCGTCGCGCAGCACCTTGGCCAAGTGCACGCGGTTGCGTTCGCCGCCCGCCAACTGGCCAACGAGTTTCTGCTGATCCGGGCCCTTGAAGTTGAAGCGGCCCACGTAGGCACGTGAGGGCGTCTCGTAGCTGCCGATGGTGAGCACGTCCTGGCCGTTGGAGATTTCCTCCCACACG
>JAGXAZ010000006.1 GCA_018971365.1 Gammaproteobacteria bacterium
GCGGCGCGCACCGAGCCCATGTCCACTTCGATCAATCCGGCAATATCCGGATGTGTGGACTGGATGAACTCGACAATGCGCCCGAGATTGCGACCGGTAGCGCGCATGTAGCCGCCGATTCCGGGCAGCGGAAAATTGAACGCCGGACCATGGCCGGCGCCGTAGCGGAGGTTATACAGCAGCAGACGCACGCAAATGTCAGACTTGAACCGTGACCGGTCGGTGACCGGACTGGCATACTTGCGACACTATAACAGCCTGATGATGCGGCGGGGCAATGCAGAAGCGCACTCTTGACCACCCGCCGGCGCACCGCGTCGCGGTCCCGCCGCTGCGCCTGTTCACCGAAGGCGACGAACTCTACGCGGTAATGCTCGCAGCCATCGGGCGCGCACGGCATTCCATCAAGCTCGAAAGTTACATCTTCGCGGACGACGAAATCGGCCGGCAATTTGCCACCGCACTTGGTGCCCGCGCCCGCACCGGCCTGCAGGTGCTGCTGCATATAGACGCCGCCGGCTCGCTGTTCTGGGGCTCGCACCGGTTGGCAAAAGCACTGCGCCGCGACGGAGTGCATGTGCGCTGGTTCCATCGCTGGAGCTGGCGCTACCCATCCCGCTATAACCGCCGCAACCACCGCAAGCTCCTGGTGGTGGACGGACGCATCGGTTTTCTCGGCGGGTTCAACATCCATCGCGAGAATTCACGCGCGGTGTACGGCACGCGCCGCTGGCGCGACACGCACGTGGAAGTGCGGGGTGCCGCGGCGCATAACCTGCAGGTCATGTTCGACGCGTTCTGGCGCGGCCAGCGTCTGCGCTCGCCCATCCTGCGCGCCGCTCAAGCTACGCTCATCACCAACCGCGCGCGCCATGGCCGACGGGTGTTGCGCGCGTTGTATGCCTTGCGCGCCGATTTTGCGCGGCGCCGCGTATGGCTGTGCACTCCGTACTTCGTGCCCGACCGGCGCACGCAACGCGCGTTGCGCAACGCCGCGCGCCGCGGCGTGGACGTGCGCGTACTGGTGCCGCGCCGGAGCGACGTGCGCATAGCGCAATGGGCCGCGCGTGCCGCCTATGCGGGCCTGCTGAATGCGGGCGTTAAAATCTACAAATATCAACCGCGCATGCTGCACGCCAAGACCCTGGTCGTGGATGGCGAGTGGGGCAGCGTGGGAACCGCCAACGTTGACTACCGAAGTTTCTTTCTGAACTACGAGTTGATCCTGACCTCACGTCAGCCGCAGTTTGTGGCGGAGCTGGATGCGCAATTTCTGGACGATCTGCGGCAGTCGGAGGCCGTGTATCCGGCGCGCTGGGCTCAACGGGGCTGGCTCGGCCGGGTGCTGGAATTGATTGGCTGGCTCGCCCGGCGGTGGCTGTGAATCCACACGCAAGCCCTGCGTCCGAGTCGCATGGACGCGCCTGTCATGACCCACTCCGAGGGAGGATCTACGCGTAGTCAGTCGTGCGCTCATCTGCGGCCGTTAGAGCGTGAAGCGATTGATCCAATTATTCATGGTATGTCTATAAGACATTGACACAGCAATACTTTGCATCGCAAAAATTGAATGTCCGATCCGGCGTGGAGTTCGGACTCCAAGTCAATTGGCTGCGTGCGTGGTAGAGTGAACACCGACTCGCGATTCGTCTTCCCGCTGTTCCCAATACAGGCACAGCAGTCGCAGGAATAATATGTCGAATACTACCGATTCCGGGCCGGACTTCGCGGCCGGCGTATCAATTGCTGATATTCCCGAAGGACGATCCTTCCCGGGCCATGTCGGCAAAGATGCAGTGATTTTGACACGCCAGGGCGAGGAGATATTTGCTACCGGCGCCATATGTACGCACTACCACGGCCCCCTGGCCAAGGGGTTGGTGGTGGGAGAAACGGTGCGCTGCCCGTGGCATCACGCTTGTTTCAGCCTGCGCAGCGGTGAAGTGCTGTCCCCGCCTGGGCTCAATCCCATCCCGTGCTGGCGGGTCGAACAGCGCGACGGCAAGGTGTTCGTGCGCGACAAGCAACCGCTGGCCCAACGCAGCCGTCGGCCTAAACCGGGTAAACCCGCAAACCCAGAATCGGTGGTGATTGTCGGCGGCGGGGCCGCAGCTGAAGCGGCGGCCACCACGCTGCGGTTCTGCGGGTACGACCGGCCCATCACCCTGCTGAGTGCCGAGGACGGCCTGCCGCCGGACCGGCCGAATCTGTCCAAGGATTACCTCGCGGGCACGGCCCCGGAAGCCTGGGTGCCGGTGCGCGGGGAAAACCATTACCGCGACCACGACATCCGTCTGCTCAGCAATACCCGGGTCATGGCGCTCGATCCCGGGCACAAAACCCTGCGCACGCAGGATGGCCGCGAGTTCAACTATGGCGCATTGCTGCTTGCCACCGGCGCCGAGCCAATCCGCCTGAAGATTCCCGGCGCTGATTCGCCACGGTTGCACTATGTGCGCAGCGTGGCCGACAGCCGCGGCATCATCCGCGCGGTGGAGCAGGGCGCGCGACGTGCGCTGGTGATCGGCGCGAGCTTCATCGGCCTGGAAGTCGCGGCGGCGCTGCGCACACGCAAACTCGAGGTGCACGTGGTGGCGCCGGAGCTGCATCTCATGGAGCGCGTGTTCGGCACGGCGTTGGGCGATTTCATTCTTGGCCTGCACGAATCCAAGGGAGTGGTGTTCCATCTCGGCCGCACGGTCTCCGCCATCGGTGAGCACGGAGTAACACTCAGCACCGGCGAAATTCTGGAAACCGATCTGATCGTGGCCGGCATCGGTGTACGGCCGGTGACTGCACTGGCGGAGCATGCAGGTCTCAAAGTTGAACGCGGCGTGGTGGTGGATGAATACCTGCGTACTAATGCGCCCGATGTGTACGCGGCGGGCGACATCGCCCGCTGGCCCGATCCGCACAGTCAGCAAAACATCCGCGTGGAGCATTGGGCGGTAGCCCAGCACCAGGGCCAGGTGGCCGCGCGCAACATGCTGGGTTATGGCGAACGTTACACCGCCGTGCCGTTTTTCTGGAGCCAGCACTACGACGTGAGCTTCAACTACTCGGGCCACGCCGAGAGCTGGGACCGCATCGAGCTGGACGGCAATCTGGCCAAGTTCGATTGTGCCGTGACCTACTTCCAGGGCAAACGTGCGCTGGCACTCGCCACCTTGTGGCGCGACCGCCAGAGTCTCGAGTGGGAAGCCCGCATGCAGGAGCGGGTCGCCCACTGAGATTTGAGCGTGTAGCGGGTGCACGGTTTACGCGCTAACATTTTGACGCGCAAGAATATCTGCGGATTTTCGCCGCCATTCCCGTCGGGAGAGACTCATGTCGCGTTTACTGCCTAAGATGCCCGGATTACCCTTGGCTGTCGCGCTGCTCGCACTCGTCGGTGTCGGCAGCTACGCACAACCGGCAGCGCAGACCTTCAGCATGGAGCAGATACTCGGCTATCCGTACCCCAGCAATCTGGTGTCTTCTCCCAATGGCAACGTGATTGCCTGGGTGCTGGACCAGCGCGGGGTGCGCAACATCTGGGTGGCGTTCGGTCCGAACTACCAGCCGAAGCTGGTGACGCACTACGAAAACGACGACGGTCAGGAACTCAGCAACCTGAGCATTTCCACCGACGGCCAATACCTGGTGTACGTGCGCGGCGGCGACCACGATGCGAACTGGCCGGAATTCCCGCCGCCCGATCCTGCCTCGAGCCCGGTGGAGTCTAAAGTGCAAGTGTGGTCCGTGTCCCTGACCACCGGCGAGCCGCGGGTGCTGGCTGAGGGCGACGCACCGGCGATATCTCCCGACGGCAAGCGCGTGGCCTTCATCCACCGGCCGGAAAACAGCGTGTGGTGGATACCGATTGACGGCAGCCAGAAAGCCCAGCAGCTGTTCTTCGATCGCGGTCACGATTCCGACCTGCAGTGGTCGCCCGACGGTAGCGCGTTGGCCTTTGTCTCGGACCGCGGCGACCACAGCTTCATCGGCGTTTACCGCAACGACAGCACGCCCATCGAATACCTGGCGCCTTCGACGGCCAACGACCTGGAACCGCGCTGGTCGGCAGACGGCACACGCATCGCGTTTCTGCGCACCCCCGGCAGCGGCGGTGCGCCGCAGTCCGTCCTCGAATGGCATCCCGTGCCGTGGTCGGTGTGGGTGGCGAGTGCGCAAAGCGGGCAGGGGCGCGCCATCTGGGACAGCCCGGATACGCTGCGCGCTTCATTTCCACAGGAAGGCGGTGATCCGGATCTGCACTGGGTGGCCGGCAACCAGCTGGCCTTCCTCTGCGAGATGGACAACTGGCCGCATCTTTACGTGGTGTCGGCGAACGGCGGCAACGCGCACCTGCTGACTCCCGGCAAGTTCATGATCGAGGATCTGGCGGTGGCGCCCGGCGGCAAGTTCCTGGTGTATTCCGCCAACAGCGGCAGCACGCCCGGCGACGACGACCGCCGCCACCTGTTTCGCGTCGCGGTGAGCGGCGGCGCTCCCCAAGCCGTAACCAGCGGCACTCACAGTCAGTGGAGTCCGGTACTGACGAATGCCGGCAAGTCGCTGGCCTTTGTGGACGCCGGCGCGCGGCAGCCGCCGCTGGTCATGGTGGGCGCAGTTGACGCGCATCATTGGCTTACGCTGGATCGCAACCAGATACCCGATGATTTCCCCACCGACCAGCTGGTCGTACCCCAACGGGTGAGCTTCCGGTCCGCCGATGGCTGGCAAGTGCAGGGCCAGTTGTTTGAAAAGCCGGGCCGCGCGGCCAAGAAACCGGCGATCATTTTCGTGCACGGCGGACCGCCACGGCAGATGCTGCTCACCTGGCACAACATGGATTACTACAGCAACAGTTATGCCGTGAACCAGTATCTCGCCAACCACGGTTTCATCGTGCTGTCCGTGAATTACCGCCTGAGCATCGGTTACGGCCACGATTTCCATTACCCGGCGCATTGGGGGCCGACCGGTGCTTCGGAATATCAGGACGTGCTTGCGGGGGCACGCTTCTTGCAGCGCGATGCGCGCGTGGACGCGCGGCGCATCGGCATTTGGGGCGGATCCTACGGTGGTTATCTCACCGCGCTCGCCTTGGCGCGCAACTCCGATATCTTCAAGGCCGGCGTGGATTTCCATGGCGTGCATGACTGGTCGATGTTCGCGGACGACTGGTTCGGCAAACCCATGCAGCGTTATCAGATGCCGGACATGAAAGCGCTCATGAAGACCTTCTGGGAATCCTCCCCGGATGCCGATATTGCGAAATGGAAATCACCGGTGCTGCTGGTCCAGGGCGACGACGACCGCAACGTGCACTTCCATCAGATGGTGGATTTGGTGCGCCGCCTGCAAGTGCAGCATGTGCCGTACCAGGAAATCGTCATCCCCAATGAAATCCACGGTTTCCTGCGTTACCACTCCTGGCTCGAAGCCGATCAGGCCACGGCGGAGTTTTTCGCACAGCAGTTTGCCGGCACCCACGGTAGCTGATGAAGCGCTCGGCCGTCGTTATCGGCGCCGGGCTGCTCGGCACCACGACCGCGTGGTTTCTCGCGCAGCGGGACTTCGACGTTACCGTGGTCGAGCGCCGTGCCGGCCCGGGGCTGGAGACCAGTTTTGCCAACGGCGGTTTGCTGACGCCCAGTGAGGCCGATCCATGGAACGCGCCCGGCACCTTCGGGCGTGTGCTGCGCTGGCTGGGGCGCGAGAATTCGCCCTTGCTGTTGCGGCCGCGCGCGTTGCCCGGGATGCTGCGCTGGGGCTGGTGTTTTCTGCGCGCGTCCCGGCCGCAGCCGCATCTGCGCTCCACAGAAGCGACATTGCGGCTGGCGCTGTACAGTCTGGCCACGTTGGAAGCTCTCGACAGGGAGCTTGCGCTCGATTATCAGCATCTCCACTGCGGCACCCTGAAGGTTTTCCGCGAACGCCGCGGTCTGCTGGAAACCCGGCGTCTGGCCGAGCGCCTGCGGCCCCAGGGCCTGGATTCACGCATGCTGGATCGGGACGCGGCCGTGGCCCTGGAACCCCTGCTCGCAGATGCTGCACACAATCTGGTCGGCGCCATTCATTATCCGCACGACGGCAGCGGCGATGCCTACCTGTTTACCGCGGCCATGCAACGGCACGCGGCCGCGGCGGGCGTGCGCTTCCAATTCGATACCGAGATTTCGCGCATGCAGGCGGATGGCCACTCCATTCGCGTCTTGCACAGCAATTGCGGCGAAATTCAGGCTGACGTTTATGTGCTGGCAGCCGGCAGCTACAGCCCGATGCTCACGCGCCCGCTGCAGCTGTCATTGCCCATCTATCCGGTGAAAGGCTATTCGCTTACGCTGCAGGCCGCGCCCGGGCGGCAACTGCAGGTCCCGGTGGTGGACTTCGAGCAGAAGATCGTGATTGCGCCGCTGGGCGACCGGATTCGGATTGCGGGTACGGCCGAATTCAACGGCTACGATACCGCGGACAACACCGCGCGCAGCAGCGCGTGTTTGCGGCAGGCGCTCGCGTTGCTGCCGAAGCTTGCCGATGCCGCGGCGGGAGAGGGCAAGGTGACGCACTGGACCGGACTGCGCCCCATGACCTGCGATGGCCCGCCGATTTTGGGTGCCACGCCCTACACCAATCTGTACCTGAACACGGGACATGGTCCGCTGGGCTGGACGCTGTGCGCGGGCTCGGCGCAGCTGGTCGCCGATATCGTGGCAGGCAGGCCGCCCGCGATTAATCCTGAAGAATACTGCCTCAACCGCTTTAACAGCTGATCCGCTGCACTGCAGGAAGCGCAAGCGCGTGAATCGCCAGAGCCCACTCGCTGCCTTCCCCGGTCGTATGGCAAGCGCAGCATTAATGACGGTCACATTCCCTTGGGCATCAAAAGTCTGATGTACTACGGGTGCGGGTGTTACTTGGACGTTATAAGGTGGGCTTAATAGGTCCGGTATCTAGGTCCGGAGGCTAGGTCCGGAGGGGTACGGCCGACCCGGCACTGGACTCGGCTTTGAGATACGCGCATATCTCTAGAATGCGCATAATGTATATTATGGTTAATTTAAGCTGTAAGTCTGAGGCAGGTTCGATCCGACTGAAATAACCCCTTCTTCTGACCTGTAGACCGACGCACGACGGCCCAAAGTTCAGGATCTAGTCTTCCCTGTCCGAGACACGGCCCAAACGCCCGAGTTCTTCCACCACGATGCGCATCGCCTCGCGTTCTATTTCGGTGAGGTATGGATTCCAGATATCGAAGATCAATACCACGCGCGTGTGTGCGCTCTTGTTCCACGCTTCATGCTCGAAAGTATCGTCGAACACGATGCACTCGCCTTCTTTCCATCCGCGGGTCTCGGTGCCGACGCGGATGCCGCAATCCGGCGGGATGATTAATGCCAGGTGCGCGACCAGGCGGATATTGATCACGCCGGTATGCGGCGGAATGTGTGCCCCCGGCGCAAGTACGGAGAAGAAAGATTCCGGCGCATGGCCAGCCATGCGAATTAAAGGCAAATGATCTAATAAGGATGCGGTCAGCGGGCAACGGGAGCAGTTGGCGTCAAAGCGCTTGCCGTCGCGGTAGAAAAAAAACGAATTCCAGCTGGAAGAACCGTTAAGCGTGGCCCAGCGTTGTGCGCCAGGATAATCGCGGGGGATATCAACAAACGGCTGGAACCCGCAATCTTCTGCCAAGACCCGGCAGAGTTCTGCGCGGATTCCGTCGGCATGCTGTTCGATTTCCGCGAGCCACGGAAATTGCACACGCTCAAACCATGCATGACACGGAATATCGGGGAAATGCATGAAGGTGCACTTCTGAAGCGCATCTCCCGTGGATCGGGGCTGTTCGCGTAGGTAGACACGCAGACAGTGTTCCACGCGCGCTAGTGAAGCTGGGGGGTAAGAAGCCCTTAATGGTGCCAGCACTCGATCCAGGTGTGCACGGCGAGCCTGCTGCACCACCGTAATAGCCCTGTTAACTATGTGGTGCAGGCCGGTGGGCAAGTGCTTGACGTCAGCCAGCCAACCCATGCGCTCTGCTGCTGCAAGTCCTGTGACATAGCTCGCGAGCGCGAGCTCCTGTTCTCCAAGTTCTTCGAGCACCGCAGCGCGGTGCAGGACTGCCGTTGCATACTGTGGGTTGATGTGCAGCGCAGCGTTAAATGCCGAGAGCGCCTCAGGCAGTGCTCCGCAGGCACGCCACACCAGACCTATGTTCTTGTGCAGCGATGCGTTTTCAGGATGCGCATTCAGGGCGCGCTGGAAGCACTCCAGGCTGCGGCGCAGTTGCCCGGCTTTGAGTGCCTGGGTACCGAAAAAGCCCAGTGCTTCGGCGTGATTGGGGTCATGGCGCAGTAGCTGCGTATACGCAGCCGTAGCTTCCCGCAATTGTCCGGAAAGCGCGCTGCGGCGCGCCGCAGCGGCCAAACTGGCAATCTCGTTTTGGTCGGCGGTGTCTGGCTGAGGCAGGTTGGCTGGCGTCACATGGTGTGGGTGGGCCGGTCGGCGCGCAAGGCCGTGCCCAGCAGGTCTTCGATTTTGCGCTGCGTGTTGCCGCCATCCTGGAGGCTGAATTGCACGCCGATGCCGGTCGCACGCGTGCGGTTGGTGCTGCGCGGAGTGATCCATACAACTTTGGCAGCCACCGGCAGACGCTCCGGCGAATCCATGAGCTGCAACAGCACGAATACTTCATCGCCCAGTTGATAGGGTTTGTCTGTGGGAATGAACATGCCGCCGTTTTTCACGAACGGCATATACGCGCTGTACAAGGCGCTTTTGTCCTTGATCACCAGCGTGTGGATTGCCTGTTGTTGTCGCGCTTCACTCATGAATTCAGCCTCCCGCAGCCGCGAGCGGCGTATTGTTCAAGCTATCCAGCCCCTCGGCCCATTGCAGCAGCAAATCCTCCAGCAGCAACTGGGCGTTCACCGGGGTCGCCGCCAGGGCCGTGGCCCGGTTGAGCCGTCCCAGATACGCGTGCAGTGCGCGTAAGTTTAATCCCACGAGGGCGCTTTGCAACAGCGCACGGGCATCGGCGTTGATCAGCGCTGGCGGGTCCGTGCAGGCGGCGGTTCCGAGGCGCACTAGGTCCATGGTCCATGTCTGCAGCATGCGCAGCACCAGCGGCAACGGTTCGCGGGAAAGCTCCCCCGCGCACTGCAAGGGATTGAGTTTATTCGCGCGCAGATCCAGCAGCCGCTGAAACAACACCAGGCGTTCGCGGACTACGGATACTCCCGAAAGTTGTAAAGCGAACAACGGTCCCCCGCCCGCGATGCCGAGGAGTGCCGGCCAATCGGCACGGGACTCGATGCCATTCAGCCAGTCGAGTGCCATCTGCGTGGCTGGCGCAGTCATGCTGAGCGACTGACAGCGGCTGCGGATGGTGGCGGGCAGACGCGCGGGATGCGCCGTCACCAGAATCAACAAGGTGCCGGGCGCCGGTTCTTCCAGGGTTTTGAGCAGACTGTTGGCGGCGTTGGTGTTCATGGCATCGGCTGGGGACAGCACCGCGAGTTTGCGTCCGCCGTGCAGACTCGTGAGCGCCAGCGTTGCGCACAGTTCCCGGATCTGATCCACAAGGATTGCACTCTTCTCCACGGCGAGCGTGAGGTAGTGATAATCGGGGTGCCCGCCCGCGGCATATTGCCGGCAGGAAGGGCAATGGCCGCAGGCACGGCCAATTTCCGGAGATCGACACAGCGCCAAGGCTGCAAACGCACTGGCAAATAATTGCTTGCCGCTTCCCTCCACGCCCGTGAGCATCAGCGCGTGCGGCAGCCGACCGCTCTGCAGCCAGGTGCCCGCGCGCTGCCAGAGCGATGTCTGCCACGGCAGCGGAACAGCCCGCCAATCCGGCAATGCGTCCACGGCATTCACAACCATTTCGCCACGCGCTCTTCGAGTACGCGCAGCACCTGCCGGCGCACCGTTCCCATGCTGGCCTCCGCGCCGATGATGCGCATGCGCCGCACTTCACGTTTTGCGCGTTGCAGGTACGTGCGCCGCACGCGCTCGAAGAAAGCGCGCTGTTCCAGCTCGAAGCGGTCGCGCCGGCCGCGCTGGCGCACGCGCGTCATGCCCACATGTACGGGTGCGACCAGCAGCAACGTCAAATCCGGTTTGAGCCCGCGGGTGACCATGCGTTCCAGTGCGGCAATGTCACGCGCCGGTATGTGCCGCCCGCCTCCCTGATAGGCATAGCTGGCGTCCGTAAAGCGGTCGCACAACACCCAGCGACCGGAATCCAGCGCCGGCCGGATCACCTGCTCCACATGGCTGGCGCGTGCCGCGAACATGAGCAGCAGCTCCGCCATCGGCGTAACAATTCGTTTGCGCGGTGTGAGCAACAGCTTGCGGATTTCGTCAGCAAGCTCCGTGCCTCCAGGCTCGCGCGTGACCAGCAGCTTGATGCCATGTGCCCGCAACCAGCCGGCGACGAATTTCAGGTGCGTGGATTTGCCGACGCCTTCAATGCCTTCAAAGGTGATGAAACGTGCGCGTACCATTTTGCCGGATCGCGTCATGGCCGCTTGTGCCGAATCTGGTATTTCTGTACGGCTGCGTTCTGCTCGACCAGGGTCGCTGAAAACTGGTGGGTACCATCACCGCGTGCCACGAAATACAGGGCGTCGCCGGGTGTGGGATGCAACACGGCTTCGAGTGAAGCCAGGCTCGGCAGGCAAATCGGCGTGGGCGGCAAGCCATAGCGCGTGTAGGTGTTGTAGGGCGTATCCGAACGCAGATCCTTGTAGGTAATTTTCCCGGTGTAGGCATCGCCCAAGCCGAAAATCACCGTGGGGTCGGATTGCAGGCGCATGCCTTTCGCCAGGCGGCGCACGAACACACCCGCAATTTCGCCGCGCTCCTTTGGCTGGGCGGTTTCTTTCTCGACGATGGAAGCCAGAATCAACGCCTCGTAGGGTGTTCGGTACGGCAAGCCGTCCGCGCGCTTTTGCCAGGCGCTTTCCAGATGCGACTGCATGTCGCGGTACGCGCGTAGCAGGAAGGTCACATCGCTGGTGCCCTTGGGAAACTGGTAGGTGTCAGGAAAGAACCGGCCTTCGGGTGATTCACCGGGATGGCCGAGCGCCGCCATGATGGCGGCGGCATCCTTGCCGTCAAGCGTGTGGCTGAGCGCCGGATTGCTGTCCACGGCCTGCATCACCTGTTTGAAGGTCCAGCCATCCACCAGCGTGAGCGAATGCAGCACCACCTTGCCGCTTTTGAGCAGATCCAGCAGGCCGGCAACGCTGGTGCCGGGCGGCACCAGGTATTCGCCGGCGCGCAGGGAGTGCGTGTCCCCGCGCAGACGCGCCAGCCACACGAGGTCAAGCGGCTGCGGCAGCACGCCTTGGGCATGCAGTTCGGCCGCCACTTGGCGTAACGGTGCACCGGGCGTCACTTCCACATCCACGGCGTGGGTGCCCGTGACCACCGGCGCCAGAAATCCGCGCCAATACATTGTGCCGGCTATCACCAGCAGCACCACGAGCGCCAGCAGCGTGACGAGTTTGCGCAACATGCCCGATCTCAATGTGTCCCGATTCCAGCTTCCCGCGCCCAATGCTGCATGCGGCGCGTCCAGTCACCTACGGCGTATTCCTGATCGGCGAGCCGGCGTACCGGCCATATGCCAATCAGCGAATTGCACATGAACACTTCACGTGCCCCCTGCAATTCTTTCATCGACAAATGCGTTTTGTGCACCGGCTCGCCGGCCTCTATGGAGCGCTCCAGCAGATGGCGCCGCATCACCCCCGCCACGCCGCAGCGACTCAATTCGGGCGTGACCCGGCGGTCATCCACCAAACGCACGAACACATTGGTCATTGTACCTTCGATGACGGCGCCCTCCTCGTCCAGCATCAGCCCCTCCTGCCACGGGTCGCGTTCCGACCACTCTGCGCGCGCCAGCACCTGTTCGAGACGGTTGAGATGCTTGAGACCCGCGAGCCGGGAATTGTGTCCGAGGCGCGTGCTGCAAACACGCAGCTGTATGCCGACCTCGCTCCAGGCCGGTGGATGATCCGGCCAGGGATGGCGTATGAGAACGCGTGTGGTTTCCGAGTCCGGCGGCGGCCGATAACCGCGGCCGCCCGTTCCGCGCGTGATGAGCAATTTGAGTATGGCGTGATGTTCGCCGCACGCTGCGCTCAGCAGTTCTGATTGCAGCTTCTCGCGCGACGGCGCATTGATTGCCAATCGCTCACAACCCGTGTGTAGCCGGTCCAGGTGATAAGCCAGCAGCGGAATCTGTCCGTGTTTGGCGGGTAAAGTCTCGAACAAACCGTCACCGTATTGCAGGCCGCGGTCGGACACCGGCACCTGATCCTGCGGTATGCCGTTCACCCAACAGGCCTCGGTCATGCGTCCGCTCCCAGAGCGCGCGCCAGTCCGCGGGCCTTGGCGCGTGTTTCCTCCAGTTCGCGTTCCGGCACCGAGTCCGCCACGATGCCCGCACCGGCGCGAAACTGCAATTGTGTGCGATCTTTCACCAGCGTGCGGATCAGGATATTCAGGTCCAGGTCGCCGTCGCGGTTGAGATACCCGAGGGAACCGGTGTAGGCACCGCGCGCTGCGGCTTCCAGCTCCGCGATGATCTGCATACAGCGTACTTTCGGGCAGCCGGTAATGGTGCCGCCGGGAAATACTGCGCGCAGCACCTGTCCCGGCGTCACGTCCGCGCGCAGCTCACCGCTCACGTTGGAAACAATATGATGCACGTGCGCGTAGGATTCGATGGCCATCAACTCGTCCACGCGTACGCTGCCGGTGCGACACACACGCCCAAGATCGTTGCGCTCGAGATCCAGCAGCATCACGTGCTCGGCACGTTCCTTGGGATTGGCCAGCAGCTCGCGTACCAGGGCCGTATCGCGCGCCGTGTTGGCGCCACGCGGCCGGGTGCCAGCGATGGGACGGGTATCCGCGTGCCCGTCGCGTACCCGCAGCAGCCGCTCCGGTGACGAGCTGATGATTGCGAAATCGTCGCACAATGCGAGCGCCGCAAATGGCGCCGGATTGGCGCGGCACAACCTCTGGTAAATCTCCGCTGCCGAGACATCGGTACGCAACGATGCCTGCCACCGGCGTGAGAGATTGGCCTGAAAGATGTCGCCATCGTGGATGTAGTCCCGTGCCCGCTCCACGGCGTGCAGATAGCGTTGCGGCTCCTCCTCCGCGAGCGGCGCGGCCAACAGCGGCCGTGAGTCGACGGCGGGTGCCGGCAGCGCGCGCAGATCGGATTGCATTTGTTCCAGCCGTTCCGCGTGCCCGGGTTCGGCCACCAGTGTGGTGCGGTTGCGTGCATGGTCGCAGATGACAGCGGCCGGTATGCGCGTCGCCCAGGCCAGCGGCAGGTTCCTGTCCGGTTGCAGATGCAGCACCGGCTCGATCTCGGCGGCCAGTTCATAGGCAAAAAACAAAAACCAGCCGCCGCGAAACGGCGGCCGCCGCAGCGTGCTGTCCGGCGGCGGAACGCACTCACGTTGCCACCACCTGTCCAGCGCGTCCAGGAAGCCGTTCCCCACGACTGCACCAAGGAGAGTGCTGCTGAGGCGGCCGTCCGCGTGCAGGGTAAGCGTGGCGCCGGGAAAGCCCATGAGTATGTCGTAGCGGTCCTTTGCGCCGCCGCCTGCGACTGTTTGCAACAGATAGGGATAGCGCTCGGGCCGGCGGCGTTGCAGGTACGGCAAATCCGTCACACCGTGCAGCATGCGGGTAGTGGAATCCGCTGCCACAGCATTCAGCATGGGATATGCGGCGCAGGCAGAACTCAGTGGAGACGACGGAACACGAGCGTGCCGTTGGTGCCGCCGAAACCGAAGGAATTGGACAGCACTGCGTCAATCTGCATCTTGCGCGCGGTGTGCGGCACATAATCCAGATTGCAGCCCGCATCGGGATGATCGAGATTGATGGTGGGCGGGGCCACCTGGTCGCGCAGCGCCAGAATGCTGAAAATGGCTTCCACGCCGCCGGCAGCACCCAGCAGGTGACCGGTCATGGATTTGGTGGAGCTCACAGCAATTTTCCCGGCCTGGGCGCCGAAGCTGCGCTCGATGGCGATGCTTTCGCCCTTGTCGCCCACTTGGGTCGAAGTGCCGTGCGCGTTGATGTATTGCACCTGATCCGGATTCAGCCCCGCATCTTGCAGCGCATTCACCATGCACAAGCGCGCGCCCTCCCCGTCTTCGGGGGGTGCAGTCATGTGATAGGCGTCGCCACTCATGCCGAAGCCGGCGAGCGCGGCATAAATTTTCGCGCCGCGCTGTTTGGCGTGCTCATACTCTTCCAGCACCAGGATGCCCGCGCCTTCGCCCAGCACGAAGCCGTCGCGGTCACGATCCCACGGACGGCTGGCTTTTTCCGGCGCCTCATTGCGTGTGGACAGCGCGCGTGCCGCACAAAAGCCACCAATACCCAGTGGAGTCACAGTCATTTCGGCGCCGCCGGCAATCATGACATCCGCGTCGCCGTACTGTATGCAGCGCATGGCAAGGCCGATGTTGTGGTTGGCGGTGGTGCAGGCAGTTACGACTGCCAGGTTCGGACCCTTGAATCCGTAGATGATGGACAGATGGCCGGCGATCATGTTGATGATGCTGGAGGGCACGAAGAACGGCGACACGCGCCGCGGGCCCTTGTTTTCCAGAATTGAGGCGTGCGCTTTTTCGATGTTGGTGAGCCCGCCGATGCCCGCACCGACGGCTGCGCCGATACGCGCGGCGTTGGCTTCCGTGACCTCCAGTCCCGCGTCCTTGATGGCCTGGATGCCCGCCGCTATGCCGTAGTGCACGAACGGATCCATTTTCTTGATGTCTTTGGGCTCGATGTACTGTGCGGGATCGAAATTCCGGACTTCAGCAGCGATGCGCGTCGGATAATTGCTGGCGTCGAAGTGGGTAATCGGACCCACGCCGCTCTTGCCGCCCACGATTGCGCGCCAAGCCTCGTCCACGCTGTTCCCGACCGGGGAAATGATCCCCATACCTGTTACGACCACGCGGCGCTTGGACACTGAGCTGGCCTCACTACATGCGATTGCGGAGAGTATAAGAAAAGACAAGGCCGCTGCCACCTTCCGGTAACAACGGCGCGTTTGTCAGGGGACGGGACGGCTCAGGCGTTGGGCAGGTGTGCCTTGATGTAGTCAACCGCCTGGCCCACGGTGGTGATCTTTTCGGCTTCCTCGTCAGGGATTTCGCACTCGAATTCCTCTTCCAGCGCCATGACCAGTTCCACGGTATCCAGGGAGTCCGCACCCAGATCGTCCACGAACGAGGCCTGCGGAGTCACTTGTTCCTCTTTGACACCCAGCTGTTCCACGACGATTTTCTTGACGCGTTCTTCGATGCTACTCATGGCTTTTGGAACCTCCCGAAGTGAAAACAACAGTGCTGCCGGCCTGGCCGGCCAAACTGGGGGCGGTATTGTAGTGAAATCCGCTCCCCCATGCCAGCGCAGCCGCATCCCTAGGCCATGTACATGCCGCCATTCACGTGCAGAGTTTCGCCAGTGATATAAGCAGCAGCAGGCGAGGCCAGGAACAGCACCGCTTGTGCAACATCTTCCGGCAACCCAAGCCGGCCCAGCGGTATCTGGTTCAGCAATGCCGCGCGCTGCGCTTCGCTGAGCGCGCGGGTCATGTCGGTGTCAATGAACCCCGGCGCCACCGTGTTGACGGTGACGTTGCGCGAGCCGATTTCGCGCGCCAACGATTTGCTGAAGCCGAGCATGCCGGCCTTGGCGGCCGAATAGTTGGCTTGCCCAGGATTGCCGGTGATACCCACGACCGAGGAGATATTGATGATGCGGCCATGGCGCGCCTTGAGCATCCCGCGCATGCAGGCTTTTGACAGGCGAAACGCGGAGTTTAGATCGGTATTGATCACCGTCTGCCAATCATCTTCCTGCATGCGCATCAGCAGCGTGTCGCGGGTGATGCCGGCGTTGTTCACCAGGATCGTGGGATTGCCGGATTCCCGGCCGATCGCCGCGACCACCTGTTCCACGGACTCCGGACTGGCGACGTCCAGCACCATGCCGCGGCCGGAGAGATGTTCCGCAGCCAGATGGCCGCTGATGGCGGTTGCGCCCTCCGCAGTGGTTGCCGTACCGATTACCGTTGCACCCGCTTTGGCAAGCGTGAGCGCAATCGCGTGCCCAATCCCGCGAGTGGCGCCGGTTACCAGCGCAATTTCATTTTGGGGCAGGCTCATGGGGTGCCCAGCGCGGCCAAAGCGGCCTGCACGGTTTGCGGGTCGTACACGGGATAGGCTTCCACGGATTTGTTGATGCGTTTGGTCAGCCCGCACAGCACCCGCCCCGGCCCGAATTCCACAAGCTTTGAAACGCCCTGGCCTGCGATGAATTGGACGGTTTCCGCCCAGCGTACCGGGCTGTAGAGCTGCGCCGTGAGCACCTGCCGGATGGCTGCGGCCCCGGGGTGTGGCGCCACATCCACATTATGGATCACAGGAATTTGCGGCGACTGCAGGGAAAGGCCGGCGAGTTTAGCCGCCAATTGATCCGCCGCAGGCTTCATGAGGGCGCAATGCGAGGGCACGCTGACCGGCAGCAAAACGGAGCGTTTGGCGCCCTTGGCGTTGCAGGCCGCGATAGCGCGTTCCACCGCCGGCTTTTCACCGGCGATGACGACTTGGCCGGGGGAATTGAAGTTCGCGGGCTGCACCACCTGGTCCTGGGCCGCCTCTACACAGGCGAGACGCACGGCTTCATCCTCCAGACCGAGGATCGCGGCCATAGCCCCTGCGCCCAGTGGAACCGCCTGTTGCATGGTCCTACCACGAAACTCGACCAGTTTTATGGCGGCCTTGAAATCCAGAGCGTCAGCGCACACCAGCGCCGTGTATTCGCCCAGGCTGTGGCCCGCCATAAAGGCAGGCTTGGGCCCGCTATGGCTCTGCCAGAATCTCCAAAGGGCAACCCCCGCCGCGAGTAGTGCAGGCTGGGTGCGCTCGGTCGCATTCAGAAGCTCGTCAGGCCCGGATTGAATCAGATGCCAAATATCGTAACCTAGAACCTCGGAAGCCTCTGTAAGTGTATGTTTAATATTAAGATATTCAGGAAGAAACGCAGCCAACATGCCTACGGATTGTGATCCCTGACCGGGGAAAACAGCGGCGAAACTCATGCATGGGTCCTTATTGAGGAGGCGCGGATTATACCCGCCTGTCCGCCCTGCTCCGGCCACCTCGCCAGCGCGATCCAATCAGGATTGCTGAGCCCAGTACCGCACCCGTTAAGGCGCCCCACAGGTGCGCGTCCACGATGACCGGACCGCCGGTCGTGGCCACGGACCATGGCAGCGGTCCCAGCAGCTGCTCGTAGATGAGCTTCAACACCAGGAACAGTGCGAGTATCCAGCCCAGCCAATCGCGGCGCGCCATTAGCAGCATGGCGCCCACGATCCAGAGTGTATTTAACGCGCCTGAAATGCCTACATACCAGCGCAACGCCGGGTCTCCCAGCAGCAGGCCGAGACCCACTCCCAGCGCTCCAAGAGCCACCAGCGCGGGGCAGCGCCATCCAGGCAATTCCCGCTCGTACAGCAGCCAGAGCAGAATGTACCCAGCCACGTCTTCTCCCAGGTGCCCCCACCCGAGGTGCACCCAGTTGCCGGTGAAAATCCGCCACACCTGGCCGTCTACTATGGCCACCCGGTCAAATTGGAGGGCGGTGCGCGCAGTGTGGCCGGCAAGCGCCAGCAAAAAGCACGGCACCACGATGACGAGCATGGGCCACAGACGCCGCAGGCTCAGCGGGGAACCCGGGGATGCAGGCGCGGTCATTGTCAACTGCGACAAGCCATTGCTGTATGATGGTTTTCGGAGTTCAGCCGCACTTTAACCCGCTCGTCGCAACCAACCCGCCATGCGCATCCGCCAGCAGTCATACGGTTTCACCCTCATCGAAGTCATGGTGGTGGTGGTCATTCTCGGGATTTTAGCCTCCATTATCGTGCCTAAAATCATGAACAAGCCGGACGAAGCGCGCGTCGTCAAGGCCAAGCAGGATATCCGGGCCATCCAGTCCGCGCTGGAAATGTACAAGCTGGACAATTTTGTCTATCCCACTACCGATCAAGGCCTGCAGGCGCTCGTGACCAAGCCGACTACGGATCCGGTTCCCCCTCACTGGAAGCAGTACCTGGATCGCCTGCCGATAGACCCTTGGGACTACCCCTATCAGTATCTAAACCCGGGGGTGCATGGGCCGATCGACATCTGGTCCTACGGGCCGAAGGGCCCCTCCGGGGGCAGCTCTGACGCCGGTGCGATCGGCAACTGGAACCTGGAAGGCAGTAGCACGGGTACAGGCAGCGGCACCAGCGGCCATTGAGGCCGCGCTGCGAGTGCGGCATGGCGACAGCACATATCCGCGGGTTCACTCTGGTCGAAGTGCTGGTAGTGCTGGTCATTATCAGTATCGTGACCGCAGTTGGGATACTTTCGTTGGCATCGCTGGGGGCGAATCCGGCCGCGGAAAGTGCCGCGCAGAAACTCGCCGCGATTACCGATCTGGTTGCCCAGCAGGCCGTTATGCGCGGACAGCAATACGGCCTGCGGATTTCGCCGCATGCCTACGAGTTCCTGGCCTATGACGGAAGCAAATGGTCTCCGGTCAGCGATGACGAGCTGCTGCGCCGCCGGCAATTGGACAGCGGACTGATCCTGTCGCTGCAACTGCAGGGAACCCCCATTCAATTGCCGGCCAGTAAACCCGTGAGTGACGATGTGCTGACGGACAACCAGACCGCTGATCAAACTGAAATCAAGCCGCAGATACTGTTGCTCTCCAGCGGCGAACTTACGCCCTTCACCATCACCGTGCGCGGCGCCGACAACAACAACAGCTACCGCGTAACTGGTGACCTGCAACATGGCATCCGCTATGTCCCCCCGGATAACCATGATGCCGGCTGACGCACGTGCACCGGCAAGTTGTCGTGCCCGGGGTTTTACGCTGATCGAAGTACTGATTGCACTGGCGTTTCTGGCGCTCGCCATGAGCGCCATCATTGCCACGGTGGGGGTCAGCATCCGCGATGCGGGCGAACTGCGGGACAAGACCTTCGCCCACTGGGTGGCGATGAACGAAATGACCACGCTGCGCCTGGCGCCGGCCTGGCCGACCATCGGTACGCAGAAAGGCAATACCGAGATGGCGGGTCAGAAATGGAATTGGCAAGCGATCGTCAGCACTTCGCAGGATCCGGATCTGCTGCGCGTGGATATTGACGTCAGCAACGTGCTGTCGCCGGACACGGTGAGCGCCAGTCTCGTGGGCTTCATTGGCCGGCCATTGCCGCAGGTGCCTGGCAGCATGCCGACACCACAAGGCAATCAAGGCGGGACGTCGGCACCGTGAACAAGCACGCGTACGGATTCACGCTCATAGAAATTCTGGTGGCCATGGTCATCGTCGCGGTGATCGGGGTGCTTGCCTATGGCGGACTGCATGGGCTGATTCGCGAGCGCGAGCGGACCGCAACCAGCATGCAGCGCCTGCGCCTGGTGCAGCAGGCCGTTACCATCATGACGCGCGATTTCAGCGAGCTCGAGCCGCGGCCGGTCCGCGACCCTCTGGGCGGGACGCCGCTCGCCGCCTTCCTGAGTACACCGCAAAATCAGCCGCCACTGATATTCACGCGCGGCGGATGGAGTAATCCGCTCGCCGATGTGCGCAGCACCGAGGAGCGCGTGGCGTACCAGCTGGATAATGACCAGTTGCTGCGCTTGTCCTGGCCGGAGCTGGATGTACCGGCACAAACCGAACCGGTCAGACAAGTTTTGCTTACCGATGTCACGCAATTTGACCTGCGCTTCATGGATAGCAGCGGCACGTGGCAGGACCAGTGGCCGCCGCTGAATGTGAACAGCGCGGCCTATCTCGCGCAGGTGCCACGGGCGGTGGAAATCGACGTCACACTCAAGGATCTGGGACGCATCACGCGCATTGTCGAGGTGGCGGCCCCGTGAGAACGCGGGCGCATGCATTGGCAAACCAGCGCGGCGTGGCGCTGCTCATTGCGCTGGTGGTGGTGGCGATAGCCGCGACACTGTCTACCGGCATGATCTGGACCCGCGAACTGGACATACGCCGCACTGCCAATATCACCCAAGGCGATCAGGCGATGGAATATGCACTCGGCGCCGAAGCCTGGGCGGAGCAGATACTGCGCCGCGATTACCAGTCCAACCCTGCGAATACCAATCTCACCCAGGACTGGGCCATGCAATTGCCACCGTTGCCGGTTCAGGGCGGCTCGGTTATCGGACATCTGCAGGACCTGCAAGGTTTATTCAACGTGAACAATCTGGCCAGCAGCAATGCCGCTCAGGCCGCAGCCGCGACGGCGCAGTTCCAGCGCCTGCTGACGGCGCTCAATCTGGATCCGGAAATCGCCACTGCGGTATTTGACTGGGTGAACGGCGGCAGTCAGCCGCATTTTCCCGGTGGCGCCAAGGATGAATACTATTCGCGCCTTAGCCCCCCATACCTGACTGCGGAACAGCCGATGACCAGCATCAGCGAATTGCTGCTGGTCAAAGGTGTCACGCCGCAGGTCTATGCGGCATTGCTGCCGTATGTGTGTGCCCTGCCCCTGCACGCTCCGGGTACCCTGTCGGGAACGCCGTTGACGCCGGTAGCCATCAACATCAATACCGCACCCGCACCGGTGCTTATGACATTGACCACTGGCATCAGCAGCGATCTCGCAGCCGGCGCGGTGCAGGCACGTGCCCAGCAGCCGTTTCAAAATGCAGCGCAACTCACTCAACTGCTCGGGAACATTGCGATACCGGCCGGTGTGCCGGCACCCCAGACATTCAGCAACTGGTTCCGGCTGTCCACGCAGGTGACCATTGGCAGTGCACAGTTGACCATGTACAGTTTGCTGTACCGCACCGGAACCGGCGCGACCATTGCCGTGCGGCGCACCTTTGGAACTCTATGAGCGAAACCCTGGTATTGCGGATGCCGGAAGCCGGACGCCCTGCCACGTGGCTGGTGATGGATGCGTTCGGCAACCGCATGGGGCAGCCGGGCAGCGGCACCTTGGCGCAGGCCGCGATAATCGCCGACGGCAGGCGGGTGCGCGTGTGCGTGCCTGGCGCACAGACGCTGTTTCTGCATGCTGACCTGCCCACACGCAACAGCCACAAAATCCACCAGGGTCTGCCCTTCGCGCTGGAAGATCGGCTCGCCGAGGACATTGAAAACCTGCACTTCGCGGTAGGCGCACCCGACGCACGCGGCTACCCGACCGTCGTAGTCACCCGGGCGCACATGCAGGCGTGGCTTGACGAGCTCACGGCGGCCGGCGTGACAGCGGCGGAACTGGTTGTGGATGTGCTCGCCTTGCCGGTGCGCGAGCACAGCCTGGTCATGGTGGCCGATGGTGATCAGGTGCTGGTGCGTTTCCCGGACGGCAGCGGCATCGTGGCGGACCGGACTCTCGCCGCGCTGTTGATTCAGCGGCAACTTGCCAAACTGCCGGAATCACAGCACTGCACGCATGCCCTGGTGTATGCCACCGATGAGCCTGCGCAACAGGAAACCTCAGCGTTGCTCGCCGGCCTTGATCTCGAAATTGCCTACAGCCACCTGGGTTCGGGCGCGATTGGCCTGATGGGCGGAGGTGCACGTGCGCCGCAAGCCATCAATTTGCTGCAGGGAATGTTTGCGCGTCGCGATGGCGCGGCGGGATATTGGCCACGCTGGCGCGTCGCGGCAGGACTGTTGGCAGCGCTGGTGGCCATACTGATCGTACAGCAGGGTGTGAGTGAGTTCAGATTGCGGCACGAGTCCGCGGCGCAGCAAGAACAGATTGCGTCACTCTTTCACCGTGCACTTCCCGATGTTACGCGCATGGTGGAGCCGCGCGTGCAGATGGAGCGGCGCCTCAGTCAGCTTACCGGAGGCAATGGTTCCGCGACCGGGTTGCTGCCGATGCTGGCGCAGGTTGGCGCGGCCCTGCAAGTGCAATCCGGCGTGCAATTGCAGGGATTCAGCTTTCATGGAAATGTCCTGCAACTGCAGGTCCAAGCCGGCAGCATGGACGCGCTGCACAGCCTGCAATCGGCATTGGCGAATAACGCAGCACTCGAAGTGCAGCTGGATTCGGTCAGCAGTGCGGCTGGTCAGACTACGGGTCGTTTGACCCTGCACGGGCGCAATCCATGAATTCCCTGCAGCAACTGCGCCAATGGTTCATGTCATTGGATAAGCGCGAACGCCAGGTACTGGGAAGCGGCGCGGTGATTCTGGTGGTGTTTATTGTTTACCTGGCCTTGGTTTCGCCCTATCTCGGCCATCGGCACGCATTGACCGCAGAAGTCAAGTCCCAGAGTGCGTTGCTTGCCTGGATGCGGCCCGTGGCCAGTCGCATTGAAGCCTCGCAGGGCAAGCCGCCTGCTGCGCTTCCGGGGGGATCCTTGCTCGGCGCGGTCAATGCAAGCATTGCAAGTGCCGGCTTGGCCGCAGCCCTGCAACAGGCGCAGCAGTCGGACGACGGCACGGTCAGGGCGCAGTTCAAGAGCGTGGATTTCGACCGCCTGGTGAACTGGCTCGCGGGATTGCAACGCACCTACGGCGTGGTCGCCAGCGATGTCACCGTGACACGTGCATCAGGACCGGGTCAGGTGGATGCCAGCATCAGGCTTGAGGATTCCGCTTCGTGAGTTGGCGCTTCGGTCGCTGGTGGCTGGCCGGCATCGTTGCGTATCTTGCATTTCTGCTGGCCACATTGCCGGCCGGCTATGTCGTCGGGTGGCTGCACAAACGTGTGCCGGACCTCCAACTCGAGGGCGTGCATGGCAGCGTGTGGGCGGGATCCGCTCAGGACATCGCATGGCAAGGTCAATCCTGGGGTCTGTTGCGCTGGCGGTTTGACTGGGCGGCGTTGGCTACCGGCCATCCGGGCTTTTTCCTCGTTCTCAACGCCGCCGATCTGGCACTTCAAGCGCGGGTTGCAGGCAACAGCCGCAATTTTCAGCTCGAGGATGTGGTCGGCCACCTCCCGGTCAATCAGTTGGCGCATTGGTTGCCGCTGCCCTCTGGAAGTGTTGCGGGTCAGATCAATATAGGAATGCAGCGGCTGGTTTTGACCAATGCCCACCCCAGCGCAGCGGACGGCACGATCGACCTGACCAGCCTGAGTTTGAACTGGCCACAGCCAGTAGCCCTGGGAGACTACGAACTAAAGCTGCAAACCCAAGGTGAGAGCATACACGGAAGCCTGCTGGATACCTCCGGACCCCTGATGGTGCAGGGTAGCCTGCGAGTCACCGCGGATGGAAGCTATGACTTGACCGGTGTCGTGGTATCGCGTGATCCGGCCAATACGGCATTAAGCAACCTGTTGCACTACCTTCCGAGCAAGCAAGACGGGAAATATGCCTTCAACTTCAGCGGCAAGTGGTAAAGAGGATATATCAATTCGTATGAATATCAGTGGCTTATAGAGATATACGAGATAAATGCTGATATTATTTGCCTACCACAGGCGGCATCGCCGAACGGTCTGGTCCGCTTGGCGCCGGGAGCACCCCGTCCATGAAACCTGAAAATGCCATGCACCTGTCCCCGGCCGGAGCGTTTCACGCTTTGACCGAGCAGTTGGCGGGCGTCACCGGCGAGGATTTCATCCGCGAAGTTGTGCGGCGTCTAGCATATGCACTCGACGTCGAATACGCCTTTGTGAGCGTGCGCCAGCCGCCTGACAGTCTCAAATTGCGCATCGCCTCAGCCTGGCACGTTAACCGCGCGCAGTCAGGCAGTGAGTTCGCCGTGGAGGGGACGCCGGCGGCGCGCACGTTGGCAGAATCCGAGGTGTGGCACGAAGACGATGTTGCCAGCCTTTACCCCAAAGACCGGTGGCTGCGCAAACACGGCGTGCGCGCTTACTGTGCCGTGGCCATTCGTGATGTAGACGGTCACGCAATCGGGCACCTGGGCGTCATGTCGCGCCAGCCGCTGCAGGCGGACGCCGAATTGATCTCCGTTCTGCGCGCCCTGGCAATGCGCGCTGCGGCAGAATTGCGCCGCCAGCACCTGGAGGAAATTCAACGCTTGACTGCGGCAAAACTGGGCAGCCTGTTCCGCATGGCCGCGGACATCCTTGGTGCGGCCAGGCTGCAGGATTTCCAACTTACCGACATCAGCCCTTCCGTGGAACACGTGCTTGGCTACAGCCCGGCGGCGTTGATCGGCCAAAGCCTGTTGCACACGGAGATGTTCGAAAATTCGCAACTCGGCAGTGCATTTTTTCAGGAGCTGAAGGCCGGTAGCCACATTGTGAACCGCAAAGTGGCCTTGCGCGCGAGTAACGGTTCGGTGCGGCACGCGCGGTTATCGGCGGAAGTCGGGGAATTCGGCGGCACGCGCCACATTCTTTTCAGCCTGGTGGACGTAACCGATTCGCAGGCGGCTCTCGGCCAGGTTCAAAACCTCAACGCCACGGTCGATGCACTGTTCAGCACTGCGCAAGATGCGATTTTCATCTGCAGCTATCCGTTGGCGAATCCCGCAGAGTGTAAATTTGTGCAGGTCAACGATCTTGCCTGTGAGTGGCTGGGCTACACGCGCAATGAACTGCTGCAATCCGCCTGCGCCGGGGTTTTCGAAATCAGTGACCTCAACAAGCTACAAGCCGGAGCGCAGCGCCAGCGGTCCAAGTCCGAGTCGATGCATTTCCGCAGCAAGTCTGGAAATGCACTTTCCTGCGAAGTACACGCCAGACTGTTTGGTGAAGGCAAGGAACGCGTGCTGTTGCTGCGCTGTCAGCACCGGGGGCAAAACGCCGAGTTCCTCGGTACCCAACGGGAACTCGAATACAACTATCAGGACTTTTTTGACAACGCCAGCGATGGCATTTATCGATCCACCCCCGAGGGCCTGATCATCAGCGCCAACCCCGCACTGGCGCGCATTCTCGGCTACGACAATCCGCAGGAATTGGTTGCGGACAAGCTGAACATTACCGCGCGGATTTATGCACACGCTGAGCAGCGCGCGGAACTTTTGCGGCGTATCGAAGAGCATGGACAGTATTCTGCGCAGGAATTCCAGATATTCCGGAAGGATGGCACGACGATCTGGGTGAGCGACAACTCACGCGCCGTAAAGGATGCGCGCGGGCACATCTTGTATTTCGAGGGCACCCTGCAGAATATCACCGGCCGCAAGCGCGCCGAGGAGGCGCTGCTGCGTTCGGAAGAAAAGTACCGGTTGTTGGTGGACATGAGCCAGGACGGCGTGTTTCTCAGTCAGGCCGGGAAACTCGTGTACGTGAACCGCGCGTTTGCTCAGATGCTTGGGCACCGCGCCGAAGATATGCACGGCATGCCGCTCAACGAGGTAATCGACTCGGCGAATGACGGGTTGGCAGAAAAAATTGCCGCGGATTCCGTGGATGAGCATTATCTGGACCCGCACGAAATGCACTTGCGCGGCAGGCCTGGCATGCCGCGTATCACCGCGTCGGTGGCCGTGAGCCGGATTTTCTGGCGCGGTCGGCCCGCGGTTATGGGCACGGCGCGCGACGTCACCGAACGTAAAAAAGTCGAGCAGGATCTGGTGCACAGTGCCTACCACGATGCGCTCACGGGGCTGCCAAACCGCAGCTTTTTCATGGACCGCCTGCGCCAGGCCGTAGCCTCGAACAGTTCCGCCGGATCGACCCGATTCGCGCTGCTATTCCTCGATCTTGACCGCTTCAAACTGATAAACGACAGCCTGGGCCACAGTTTTGGGGATCGTCTGCTCACCGCCATCACCAAGCGCCTGCATACCTGCCTGCGCCCCGCGGATCTCATGGCCCGGTATGGCGGCGATGAATTCACGATCCTGCTCGAGCATATACAGGCCCTGGACGAAGCCACGGCGGTGGCGGAACGCATTCATGAGGAACTGGCGCGGGCCTTCAATGTCGGTGGCCGCGACGTGTTTACCACGGCCAGCATCGGCATCGTCACCAGCGCGCCCCACTATCGGCATCCGGATGAATTGCTGCGCGACGCGGATACCGCCATGTACCGCGCCAAAGCCGCCGGCAAGGCGGGTTACGTGGTTTTCGACGACGCCATGCATCAGCATGTCAAGGCCAATCTCAAGCTTGAAACCGAGTTGCGCCACGCGTTGCAGCGCAATGAGTTCCGCGTGTATTTTCAACCGATCCTCGATCTTGCCAGCGGACGCCTCACCGGTTGCGAGGCTTTGGTGCGCTGGGTGCACCCCGAACGCGGCCTGGTGACACCCAGTCAATTTCTGGCGGTTGCCGAAGAAACCGGGCTGATTATTCCGCTTGGCTGGTGGGTAATTGAAACCGCGTGTGCGCACTTGTCCCAGTGGCGCAAGCGCCACAAGCATCTGGATGACAAATTCACGGTGAGCGTGAACATTGCGAACCGCCAGTTTGCCCATTGGTTGTTGCCACAACGTGTGGCGCGCGTGCTGGACATGACCGGCATTCCCGCCAATAGCCTGTGCCTGGAAATCACCGAGACGGTGTTCATGGATAACCCGGAGTTGGCTGCCGAAACCATCAGTCGCCTGCGCGCTATCGGGGTCAACTTGCAGATGGACGATTTCGGCACCGGCTATTCGTCTCTCAGTGCCTTGCGTACATTCAAGCTGGATACACTCAAGATTGACCGCTCATTCATCGCCGGCATAGAAAAGAATCGCAGTGATCGCGCGATCGTCCGCACCATCACCGTGCTGGCGGCTGACTTGGGGATGGATGTGGTTGCCGAAGGCATCGAAACCGCGAGACAGCTGGAACTCCTGCGCGCGCTCGGTTGCCGGCGCGGCCAGGGCTATTATTTCTCCAAGCCATTGGCTGTCAGTGAAGTGGACCGCTACCTGGCCGCATTGAAACCACTCAACGCGTGAACGGGCCACATCGCTGCTAAGATGACTTGGCTGTGCACTGCCCGGATGCGGCGAAGTTTCCAGTGTTGGTGATTTCTATAAAACCGTGGCTATGGCCAGCAGCCATTTTGGCCAGTGAACCCCTGCAATACCCATTGCGACCAACAGAATTACTACTACCAAGGCAAGCACAAAGATTATCTGCGTCAAACGCAGGGAACTGATACCTGCGTTATGCGAGGGATCAGGTTTCACGGATTGCAGGGGACAGGCGAATGCAGTACGGGAATTTGTTGTCCCGAACGGGTGCATGCCGGGTTATGCATGGTGCAGGCGCGCATGCGCTGTGGCGTGTATGCGTGCGCGCCCGGCGCTTTCGGCAGCACGGTGAGGGTGGTCGGATCTGGCCGCACGACGGCATGTTGAACGGCATAATTCAGGGTTTGGTCGGGGCGAGAGGATTTGAACCTCCGACCACTTGCACCCCATGCAAGTGCGCTACCAGGCTGCGCTACGCCCCGCTCGTTTGAACCACATGTGAATTCACGCGACCGTGCCATGATAACCGATAGGCGCGCCCGATGCTTGGAAAATGCTTTGACGGTTCAGCGCTTGAACAGCTGCAGCAGATCTTCGAGCTCTGTGCGCAGCTGATGAACAATCTGCTGGCTTTGCGACACGTCTTGACGTGCGGTGTCGCTGGAAAGCTGTTGGCGCGCACCGCCGATGGTAAACCCCTGGTCATAAAGCAGGCTGCGTATCTGGCGGATGACCAATACGTCGTGGCGCTGATAATAGCGCCGGTTGCCGCGGCGCTTGACCGGCTTGAGCTGCGGGAATTCCTGTTCCCAATAGCGCAATACGTGCGGCTTCACCCCGCAAAGATCGCTGACTTCACCGATGGTGAAATAGCGTTTGCCGGGAATGGCCGGCAGTTCGTTATTGTTCCCGGCTTCCAGCATAGGTCTCGACTCGCGCCTTGAGTTTTTGCCCCGGCCTGAAGGTCACCACGCGGCGTGCGCTGATGGGGATCTCCTCACCTGTCTTGGGGTTCCGGCCGGGACGCTGGTTTTTGCTGCGCAGGTCGAAATTGCCGAATCCCGACAGCTTCACCTGCCGCCCCCGCGCCAATGCTTGGCGGACTTCCTCGAAAAACAGGTCCACCAGCTCCTTTGCCTCCCGCTTGTTGAGCCCCAGCTCTTCAAACAAGGCCTCGGCCATCTCCGCCTTGGTCAGCGCCATGCTCAGTCTCTTATTGTTGCACCCAGTTTACTTTGCAGCTGCCGGACTACTCGCTTGACGGTTGCGTCCGCAGCTTCGTCTGTTAGAGTGCGCGAAGAGTCTTGTAAAATCAAGCTCAAAGCAACACTTTTTCGTCCAGAATCTACACCAGGTCCATAATATATGTCAAATATCCGCACTTCGATAGCTTGACGCCCGGCGGCTTCCCGCACCAGCCCCAAGATCGTGGCGGCCTCTACCCCTGCATCCACCACTACGGCCAAGTCCCGTGACAACGAAGGAAATGGGGATATTTCCGCAAGCTTCGGCAGATGGGCACGAAGCAATGGCCCCAGCATCAGCTCAAACACAAATACGGGCTGATCCAGCATCAATTCGCGAAGCAATTTTGGATGTAATGCCCCCATCCAGCCCAGATCAACGCCGTTCAGGCGAATCTTTGCCGACTGGCCGGGGTGCAACGCAGGGTGCGGTGCCACACGGGCCTCCAGGTGCTCCACGGCACCGCTGGCCACGAGTAAGGCATCTATATCGCTCCGAAGATCGGCAAGGTCCGCTGCACGCTGCGGCAGTCCCCATTGCACGGGGTATTGAGATCCGGTTATCAATCCAGACAGAATATTTTCTTGTGTTATTTCATTATGTTGTGCGATGAATCGCATCCCATACTCGAAAATACGCACGCGCTTTTGTTGGCGATTCAGGTTGTAACGCAGGGTCTGGACGAGACCCGGCCACAGGCTGCAACGCATTACGGTCATGTCGGTGGTGATGGGGTTGGCCAGCGCTATGCCCGGGCTGCCAGTAAGTCTTTGCTGCAGCGGGCCATCCACGAAGCTGTAGGTGATGATCTCTTGGTACCCGCGTGCGATCAGTATGTCCCGCAGCCGGGCCAACGGCAGTTGTTCCTCCGGCAATGGCAGCATGCGCTGCGTGGACGGGTAGGCAATGGCAGGTATGCGGTCATATCCGAACACCCGCCCCACCTCTTCCACCAGATCTTCTTCCCTTTCGATGTCGAAGCGGTGACTGGGTACCCTCACCTCCCAGGTGCGCCCGTGTTTGCGGGTCCGGAATCCCAGGCGGCTCAGAATGCGATCCACGTCACCTGCGGGAACCTTGATGCCCAGCAGCTGCCGCAGTTTCAGTTGCCGCAAAGTCAGTTTGGCTGCTGCACTTTTTCTTCCGGCAATCCGGTTCACGGGGCCCGGCTCGCCATTCGCAAAGCTCAAAAGCAGCCGCGTCGCCCGCTCCAGCGCACGCGTCTGGCCCGTTGGATCCACACCGCGCGTGAAACGGTAGGCCGCATCCGTTTGCACACCCAGCTTGCGCTCACGATCGCTGATGGCCTCGGGTGAAAAATAGGCGGCTTCCAGAAAGATATCGCGCGTATCCGCCTGCACGCTCGACGCCGTGCCTCCCATGATGCCGCCAACGCCCAACGGACGCTTGCTGTCGGCAATGACCAGCATGTCCGGCTCCAGAGTGTGCGCATTTCCATCCAGAAGCTGCAGCGACTCCCCAGTCTTGGCCATGCGTACCACAATGCCCCCTGACAGATGCTTCAAATCGTAGGCATGCATGGGTTGACCCAGCTCCAGCATGACGTACTGGGTTACGTCCACTACGGGGTGCACGCAGCGTAATCCGGCGCGTCTCAGTCGCTCGCACATCCACAACGGGGTCACTGCATCGGTGCGCAAACCTCGAATGATCCGCCCGGCAAATACCGGACAAGCTTCCGGTGCTGCGAGGTTCACCGGCAGGTTATCCCTGATGGCCGGCCTGACCGGCGCGTACGGCGGCAGATTCAAGTCCAGATCGAAGAGTGCGCCCAGCTCGCGCGCGATGCCGAGCACACTCAGGCAGTCGCCGCGATTGGAGGTGATTTCCACTTCCAGAACTTTGTCGGCACCGCCCAACGCCTGCGCCAAGTTTATTCCGACGGCGGTGTCCCCCGGTAATTCCAGAAGGCCCGAGTGGTCATGCGTAATGCCCAGCTCGCGCGCGGAACATAGCATGCCCTGGGATTCCACTCCTCGCAGCTGGCTCACGCGGATTTCGGTACCGTCCGGCAAATGGCTGCCGGGCAGAACGACGGCCACCTTCATGCCGGTTCGCACATTGGGTGCGCCACATACGATCTGCAGATGCTTTCCGGCGCTGACACGGACATCGCAAATACGGAGTTTGTCCGCATGAGGATGATGCGCGACCTTCAGCACCTCACCAGTTACCACATTGTCGAGCGGCGGCAGTGCATCCGAAACGGATGAGATTTCTATTCCGGCCAAGGTAAGGCGTTCGGCGATCTCCTCCGCCGTGGCCGACGGGTTCACGAATTCATGCAGCCACTGTGTGCTGATTTTCATGGCCGATGCTCAGCGGAACTGGCGCAAGAAGCGCAGATCGTTTTCATAGTTCATGCGGATATCGTTGATGCCGTAGCGCAGCATGCCCAGCCGTTCGATGCCCACACCGAAAGCCCAACCGCTGTAGCGCTCGGTGTCCACGTGACAGGTTTCCAGCACGTTGGGATGCACCAGGCCGCAACCGAGCACCTCCAGCCAGCCGGCGTGCTTGCAGACGCGGCAGCCACTGCCGTCGCAGAAAATGCAGCTGATGTCGACCTCGGCGCCCGGCTCCACAAACGGAAAATACGAAGGACGGAACCGCAACTTGAGATCATCCTTTTCAAAGAACCTCTGCAGGAAATCGGTAAGCGTGCCGCGCAGGTGCGCCATGCTCACGCCCTTGTCTACGAGCAGACCCTCCACCTGGTGAAACATGGGTGTATGCGTGACGTCGTAGTCGTGGCGGAAGGTTCGTCCCGGTGCGATCACCCTGAGCGGCGCTCCGTATTTGAGCAGTGCACGGATCTGCACGGGTGAAGTATGCGTGCGCAGCAGTAAAGGCCGGTCCTTCAGGTAAAAGGTGTCCATCTCGGCACGCGCCGGGTGAGCCGGCTTGAAATTCAGCGCGTCGAAGTTGTGGAATTCATCCTCGATTTCCGGCCCTACTTCCACGCGGAAGCCGAGAGTGGTGAACAGCGCTTGTACGCGTTCAAGGATACGGGTCACCGGATGCATACCGCCAGGTTCCTGACCGCGCCCGGGCAGCGTCACATCCACGGCATCGGCGGCCAGTTGCTCCGCCAGCGCCTGCTCCTCCAGCGTATGGCGGCGCGCGTCCAGCAACTCGGTAATTGCCTGCTTGGCCCGATTGACACGCTGACCGGCTGCGGGACGATCCATGGCCGGCAGGCTGCCTAGTACTTTCAGCTGCTCGGTGAGTACGCCCTTCTTGCCGAGATAGTGCACGCGCACCTCGTCCAGGGCCGCGAGCGACTCGCTGGCGGCGGCGCGCGTGCGCGCTTCGTGGATCAGCTGATCGAGTTCAAGCACAATTCTCGGTTCCCTGGTTCGCAAACAACAGAGGGGAAAAACCTCGCGGCCTTTCCCCTCGCTGGTTCACCGGCAGCCGCTGCAGGCGGCGAACAAGTCAGGCCAGACTTGTCTTGGCCTTTTCCACGAGCGTCGCGAAGGCCGACTGATCGCTGACCGCAATTTCTGCGAGCAGCTTGCGGTCGAGGCTGATCTGCGCGCGCTTCAGTCCATGCATGAAGCGGCTGTAGGAAAGGCCGTGGAGCCGCGCGGCGGCATTGATGCGGGCCACCCACAAGGCGCGGAACTCCCGCTTACGCACGCGACGGTCACGGAAGGCATATTGGCCCGCCTTCATGATCGCCTGCTTGGCGGCCCTGACAGTTTTACGCCGTGCATTGTAATAGCCCTTGGCGCGACCCAGGGTTTTCTTATGCTTGGCGCGGCTGGTTACCGAACGTTTTACACGAGCCATGGCGATGTTCCTCCTTTATGACCAGGGCAGCATCTGCCGCACGCGTCCGTGATCCTGCGCCACCACGGCGGTGCTGCCGCGCAACTGGCGTTTGCGCTTCGGGCTCTTCTTGGTGAGGATGTGCCGCTTGTGCGAGTGTCCACGCTTGTATTCGCCACTGGCGTTGGCGCGGAAGCGCTTGGCCGCGGCACGGTTGGTCTTCAACTTTGGCATTGCCTGAACTCCTGGGTTTCACTATAAAGGCTGGCCCCGCTTGCGCGGCGTTTGGTCTGCCAGACGGCGGGACAATTACAGCCCCGCTTTTGCTTCAGTCTCAGTCGAGACTTATTTCTTCTTGGGTGACAGCACCATGACCAGCTGCCGACCCTCGAGTCTTGGATATTGCTCCACCTGTGCGGCTTCCGTGAGATCGCCGCGGATGCGCTCGATCAGGCCGGTGCCCAGTTCCTGGTGGAGCATCTCGCGCCCGCGGAACCGGATCGTGACTTTGGTCTTGTCGCCTTCTGCCAGGAAGCGCGTTAGATTGCGCAACTTGATCCGGTAGTCACCCTCGTCCGTGGTGGGTCGGAACTTCACTTCCTTGACCTGGATCTGCTTCTGCTTCTTGCGTGCGCTTTGCTGTTTCTTGTTCAGCTCGAAGAGGTACTTGCCAAAGTCCATTACCCGGCACACCGGGGGCTCTGCAGTGGGCGACACTTCCACGAGATCCAGTCCGGCCTGCTCGGCGTACTGTACGGCCTCGCGAGTGAACATGATGCCGATCTGCTGGTTATCCGGGCCTATGACCCGGACTTTGGGTGACGTGATCTCCCCGTTGCGCCGGGCGCGTTTTTCCGAACTGATTAGCCGATCCTCCAAAAATAAACCTGAACCCGCCTCATGTTGTCCCTGGGGCGGCGTTCAGGCCGACTCTCCGCGGCTCGTGACCTCGCTGGCAAGCCGCCGGGCGAATTCCTCGATTTTGAGGCTGCCCAAGTCGTTGCCGGCGCGGGTGCGCACCGCCACGGAACCTGATTCCTGCTCCCGGTCGCCCGCCACCAGAAGGTAGGGGACGCGCTGGAGCGTGTGTTCGCGGATTTTAAGGCCGATCTTCTCGTTTCTCAAGTCGGCTTCCACCCGAAGCCCCTGATTTTTCAGGATTTCGGTGACCCGGCTTGCATAGTCGTCCTGCCGGCTGGTAATGGTCAGGACTACCGCCTGCACCGGGGCCAGCCAGGCCGGAAAACGGCCGGCATGATGTTCCATGAGGATGCCCAAGAATCGTTCCATGGAGCCCACAATCGCACGGTGCAACATCACTGGCACATGCCGGGCACCGTCCTCACCCACGTATTCGGCGCCCAAACGGCCCGGCATCGAGAAGTCCACTTGCATGGTGCCCACCTGCCAGGATCGGCCGATGGAATCCTTCATGTGGTACTCGATTTTCGGTCCGTAGAAGGCGCCCTCGCCCGGCAGTTCCTGCCACTCTATCTTGCATGCGCCCAGTGCCTGGCGGAGTGCGGTCTCAGCCTTGTCCCAGACCTCATCGGAGCCGATACGCTGGCCGGCACTCGGGCGCAGAGCGAGTTTCACGCCGATAGCGGGGAAACCGAAGTCGCCGTACACGCGCATCGCTTGGCGATGGAATGCCACTACTTCGCTCTCGATCTGGTCCTCGGCACAGAAGATGTGGCCATCGTCCTGCACGAAGCCGCGCACCCGCATCAATCCATGCAGCGCGCCGGAGGGCTCATTGCGGATGCAGGAGCCGAATTCGCCATAGCGAATCGGCAGTTCGCGGTAGCTGTGCAGCCCGTGTTTGTACACCAGCACATGGCCCGGGCAATTCATGGGCTTGAGGGCGTAGTCGCGGTTTTCCGATGCCGTGGTAAACATGTTGGCACGATAGTTTTGCCAGTGGCCGGTTTTTTCCCACAGGCTCTTGTCGAGAATCTGCGGACAGCGGATTTCCTGATAACCGCTGTCGCGGTACACGGTGCGCAGATACTGCTCAACCGCCTGCCATATCGCCCAACCCTTGGCGTGCCAGAACACCATGCCGGGCGCTTCTTCCTGGGTATGGAACAGATCCAGCTCACGGCCGAGACGCCGATGGTCGCGCTTTTCCGCTTCCTCCAGCCGGGTCAGATATTCAGTGAGTGCTTTCTTGTCCGCCCA
>JAGXAZ010000103.1 GCA_018971365.1 Gammaproteobacteria bacterium
CCGCGCCTTTGGCCAGTGCCTGCTCCTGCAATTGGGCGGCCGGTTTGCTGAAACGAATGGCAAAACCGCAGGCACAGGGCCCGTGCTTTTTCGCAAAGTCGGCGGCGAATGAATCCGGCTCTTCGTTCACCAGGAAGTTGCACGCGCCCTGGCGATACAGGCTGATCTTGCGGCGCTTGTGCCTGGCCACCCGCGTGAAGCCGAGGCGGGGAAACAGATCGTGCAGGAGTTTGGCGTCGGGCGCGGCATATTCCACGAACTCGAAGCCGTCCACCCCCATGGGATTCTCGAAGGTGGTGGGACGCATGCCGATATTGGGTTGGGCGCTCATGGTGTTCCTCCCGCCGCAACGCAAGCGGCAAACAGCGCGCAGTGATGTCGCAATTATACCGTCCGGCCGGGAGCCGGCCCAAGGCGGAGGTCAGCCAGCCGCGCCAATTTCGGTGCGTACGTCAATCAATTCGGGGAAAAACGTCAGATCCAGCGCCTGCTTGAGGAAACCCACGCCCGAGGAGCCGCCGGTGCCATGCTTGTGGCCGATGATGCGCTCGACGGTCTTCATGTGGCGGAAGCGCCAGAGCTGGAAATATTCCTCCACGTCCACGAGCTTTTCGCACATCTCGTAAGCGTCCCACCAGCGCGCGGTGTCCTGATAAATCAGCTTGAATACCGCGACCACATCGGAATGGCGTTCGTAGGGTTCGGACCAGTCGCGCTCCACGCGTTCCTTCGGTACCGGCAGGCCGCGACGCGCCAGATAACGCAGGAATTCGTCGTAGAGGCTTGGCCGCTGGAGGAGCTGCTCCAGCCAGGCGTGCGCCTTGGGGTCGTGGCGGTGCACGCGCAGCAACTCCGCCGCCTTGTTGCCGAGCATGAATTCGAGCGCGCGGTACTGCACCGACTGGAATCCCGAGGCCTGCCCCAGCACCGAGCGGAACTCCGCATATTCGCTCGGCGTCAGGGTCTCCAGCACCGCCCACTGGTTGAAGAGCTGCATCTGCACGTGTTTGACGCGCGCCAGGATCTTGAAGCAGGGCTCAAGCTCGTCGCGCTGCACGTGGCCGAGCGCGGCCTCGAGTTCATGCAGCAACAACTTGATCCACAGCTCCGAGGTCTGGTGCTGGATGATGAACAGCATCTCGTCGTGGTGCTCGGGACGGCTGAGCGGCACCTGCGCCGAGAGCAGCCGCTCAAGTTGCAGGTAACCCGAGTAGGTCAGGCGATCGCGCAGATCGGTGTGGATGCCCTGCTCCAGCTCGCGCTTGTTTGCAGTCATGGAAGCGTCCGGTTTGGCAATGCGGGCATTCTAGCCGAGGCCGGTCGCACGCCGACCAGTCACGCCACGGGCCTCCTGTATAATGGCGGGCCCGCGGTGTGCGGGACTCCCGGGGTTGCAAGCCCTTACGGCCGTTTCTCCCCGCTGCCATCGAGGAGCGTCAAGTTTGAAGACCGTCGCCGCGTTCGAAATCAAATTCCGGCAGTACCTCGACCCGCAAGGCAAGCTCACGCAGAAGCCCCTGCCCCGGTTCGCCCAGGACCCGGGGGAACTCGTGAAAATGTATCGCATGATGTCGCTGGTGCGCGTGTTCGATACCAAGGCCATTGCACTGCAGCGCACCGGCCAGCTGGGCACGTACGCATCCTCTCTGGGCCACGAGGCCACGCACGTCGGCATCGGTGCGGCCATGAAACCCGAAGACGCGTTTTTCCCCATGTACCGCGAGTACGGTGCGCAGTTCTGGCGCGGCGTGCAGCCTCACGAGGTGCTGCTGTTCTGGGGCGGCGACGAGCGCGGCAACGTGTTCTCCGGACCCAAACACGATTTTTCCTGGTGCGTACCCATCGCCACGCAATACCATCACGCGGCCGGGGCGGCGCTGGCCTTCAAGCTGCGCAGGGAAAAGCGCGCGGCGGTGGCGGTCATCGGGGACGGCGGCACGTCGCAGGGCGATTTCTACGAATCATTGAACGCCGCGGGCGCGTATCAACTGCCGGCGGTGTTTGTGGTCACCAACAACAAATGGGCGATCTCGGTGCCGTTGGCGGCGCAAACGGCTTGCGAAACGCTGGCGCAGAAAGCCGTCGCCGGCGGCTTCGAGGGCGTGCAGGTGGACGGCAACGACATCATCGCGGTGCGCGACACCATGGAATACGCACTCGACAAGGCGCGTTCCGGCAAAGGTCCGACCTTGATCGAGGCGCTCACCTACCGCATCAGCGATCACACCACCGCCGACGACGCCACGCGCTATCGCGGCAAAGACGAGGTGGAAGATGCTAAAAGGAAAGAACCGCTGATCCGCATCCGCAAGTACCTCATGGACATCGACGCCTGGGATCAAAAGAAGGAGGAGCAGCTGGTGGCTGAATGCGCCGCGCAGATAGATGCGGAAGTGAAACTATATAAGGACACCGGCAAGCCGCCGGTGACATCCATGTTCGACCACATGTTCGCCAACCTGCCGGAAAGCCTTGTCGAGCAACGCGCCGCCGCGATCGCGGAGGAAGAGCAGCATGGCTAAGCTCGCGATGGTGGAAGCCATCACCCAGGCGATGGCTTACGAGCTGGAGCACGACCCTGCGGTGGTGGTGCTGGGCGAAGACGTGGGCATAAACGGCGGCGTGTTCCGCGCCACCAACGGCCTGCAGCAACGCTTCGGCAAGGAACGCGTCATGGACACGCCGCTCGCGGAAGCACTGATTGCCGGCATGTCTATCGGCATGGCGGCCATGGGCATGAAGCCGGTGGCGGAAATCCAGTTCTCCGGCTTCATCTATCCGACCGTGGATCAGATGATCAACCACGCCGGGCGGCTGCGTACCCGCACCCGCGGACGGCTGCACGTGCCCATGGTGCTGCGCGCCCCCTCGGGCGGCGGCATCCACGCCCCCGAGCACCATTCCGAATCGAACGAAGCGCTGTTTGCCCACATGCCGGGCATCCGCGTGGTCATGCCCTCCTCGCCGACACGCGCCTACGGCCTGCTGCTCGCCGCGATCCGCGATCCCGACCCGGTGGTGTTCCTCGAGCCCACGCGGCTGTACCGCATTAACAAGCAGGAGGTCGAGGATAATGGCCAGGCCCTGCCGCTCGATACCTGTTTCGTATTGCGTGAGGGCGGGGATGTGACGCTGGTATCCTGGGGCGCGATGATCCACGAAACCCTGCAGGCGGCGGCCAAGCTCGCCGATGAAGGCGTGGGCTGCGAGGTCATTGACCTTGCCACGGTAAGCCCGATCGATTTTGAAACGATCCTGGAATCGGTGGAGAAAACCGGCCGGCTGGTGATCGTGCACGAGGCGCCGCGGAACTGCGGCGTGGGCGCCGAGGTCGCGGCCACGGTGGCCGAAAAGGCGATTTATTCGCTGCAAGCGCCCGTCGAGCGCGTCACGGGCTACGATGTGCCCATGCCGCTGTTCAAGCTGGAGCATGACTACATGCCGAGCGTGGAGCGGGTGGTCAAGGGAATCCGCAGGGTTCTGGAGAACTGAGCATGAAGACATTCGATCTTCCCGACTTGGGCGAAGGTCTGCAGGAAGCCGAGATCGTCAATTGGCTGGTCAAGGAAGGCGACACCGTGAAGGCGGATCAGCCGCTGGTGTCGGTGGAAACCGCCAAAGCCGTCGTGGATGTGCCCGCACCCTGGGCCGGCAAGATCCTGAAATTGCATGGCAAAGCCGGCGACATCATTCCGACGCACGCGCCGCTCGTGGATTTCGCACTCGAGGGCGAAGCTCCCGCAAGCAGCGCGCCCGCCAAACCGGCCGCCGCGGCCAAACCGGCCGAAAGCAAATCCGTACCCATTGCCGAAGACAGCGGCACGGTAGTGGGCAGCATGCCCACAAGCACGACACTGGTGGCGGAAACCGCGATCATCCGCAAGCAACAGAAAAAAATCCCGGCGCACGTCAAGGCGCTGCCCTCGGTGCGCATCCTCGCCAGGCAATTGGGTGTGGATCTGAGTGCCTGCGAACCCAGCGGCAAAAACGACACGGTCACGGCGGACGATGTGCGGCGCGCCTCGGGAGGCGCCGGTGACGTACGCGCAGTTGCGCCGGGCACCGCGCCGGCAGCGGCCTGGTACCCGCCTGCGGTGCGCACCGACGTCAAATACGGCGTAGCCGAACCGCTGCGCGGACCGCGGCGCGCGATGCACGCCACCATGAGCAAATCGCGCAGCGAGGTGGCCGCGTGCGCGCTGTTCGACGACGCCGACATCCACAATTGGGCACCCGGTCAGGACATCACCGTGCGCGTGATTCGCGCGATGGTCGCCGGCTGCCGCGCCGAGCCGGAGCTGAACGCCTGGTACAACGGCGAAAAGCTGGAACGCACTCTGCACCGCCAGGTGGACCTGGCGATGGCGGTGGATACGCCCGACGGACTGATCGTGCCGGTGCTGCGCAATGTGGACGCCAAGAACAGTGCGCAATTGCGCGATGATCTCAACCGCATCAAACAGGCGACGCGCAACCGCACGGTGGCGCCCGCCGACATGAAGGATCCGACCATCACGCTGTCCAATTTCGGCATGCTGGCGGGCCGCTACGCCGCGCCGGTGGTGGTGCCGCCGCAGGTGGCGATCCTCGGCACCGGGGGCCTGCGCCACGACGTGGTGCCGGTACTGGGCGGCATCGAGGTGCACAAGCGCATTCCGCTGTCGCTCACCTTCGACCACCGCTGCATCACCGGCGGAACCGCCTGCCGTTTCCTGGCCGCGGTCATCAAGGATCTGGAACGCGCAGTCTGAACTCACCCGCGGATGCATTGAACGGCGGCCATGGCCGCCGATTCCATGTGCGCAGCGCCCGCAACTCACGGGCAAAAAGCATAAAATAGGCGCACCACAATTCGCCCTCCGGGGCCAGTGACCGCCATGCAGCGCGCCTATTCCAACAGCAAGAAGCAGCAGCGTCTCGACAAAGTCACCGCACTCGCCAAGCAACACGGCCCCTCTCCAAGTTTCGAACAATTCCTGCAGCAGTATTATCACGACATCGCCGAAGAAGACCTGCGGCAATACACGCCGCAATACCTGTGCAGCGCCGCCCGCAGCCATTGGGAGTTCGGACGCGTGCGTCCCGCCGGCGAATTCAGGCTGCGCGTGTTCAATCCCAGCGTCAAACGCGACGGCTGGAAAAGTCCGCACACCATCATCGAGATGGTCAATGGCGACATGCCGTTCCTGGTGGATACCACCATCATGACGCTGACGCGCAACGGCATCGGCGTGCATCTCACGGTGCACCCGATCCTGTATCTGGCGCGCGACAAGCACGGCGTGATCACGCGCTTCGACAGCGGCGATGCCGCGCACGAAAGCGGTCTGGTGGAATCCTGGATGCACCTTGAGATTGACCACCAGAGCGACGCCGCCACGCTGAAGAAGCTCGAAGACGAGCTGCGCGCGGCGATGAACGACGTGCGCGCCACGGTGGACGACTGGCACCTGATACGCGACAAGGTGGGCGAGATCTGCGCCGCCACCGATGCCTACCGCACGATTCTCGGCGATGACGAAGTGGACGAGGGCCAGCGTTTTCTCGAATGGCTGGCCAACAACCACTTCACCTTCCTGGGCTTCCGCGAGTACCGGCTGGTGGAGGAAAACGGCGAGGACTTGTTGCGCATCGTGCCCGGCTCCGGCCTCGGCATCCTGCGCGACAGCAGCGCCAAGGTCTCGCAGAGCTTTCTGGTGCTGCCCAAGGACGTGCGCCGGCGCGCACGCACGCGCGAATTCATGATCGTGACCAAGGCCAACTCCACGGCCACGGTGCACCGCCCGGGCTACATGGATTACGTGGGCGTGAAGCGTTACGACCAGGCCGGCAACGTCAGCGGCGAATGGCGATTCCTGGGGTTGTTCACCTCCACCGCATACAGCCGCAGCCCGGCCGACACTCCGGTGGTGCGCCGCAAAGTTGCGGAAATCCGTCAGCGCTCGCAGCTGCCGAGCGGCAGCCACGACCTCAAGGCGCTGATGCACATCCTCGAGACGTTCCCGCGCGACGAACTGTTCCAGAGCACGACCGAAGAGCTGTATACCGCAGCCATGGGCGTGGTGCAGTTGCAGGAACGCGCGCGCGTCCGGCTGTTCATCCGGCGCGACAGTTTCGGCCGGTTCTTCTCCTGCCTGCTGTACCTGCCGCGCGACCGCTACAACAGCCAGGTGCGCGGCAAGATCCAGAGCATTCTGCTGGCGGCGCTCAACGGCAAGAGCGCCGAGCACGAGGTATTCCTTTCGGAATCGGCGCTGGCGCGCATCCAGTTCATCGTGCACACCACGCCCTGGAAACTGCCCGCCTTTGAGCATGCTGCGCTCGAACAGGACATAGCGCGCGCGGTACGCTCCTGGCAGGACGAACTCAAGGAGGCGCTGGTCGAAAAATTCGGCGAAGAGCGCGGCCTGCAGTTGCTGGCGCGCTATGCCAGTGCCTTTCCAGCCGCCTACCAGGACGACGTCAAGGCCAAAGCCGCGGTGTTCGACATCGAACAGCTCGACGCCCTCACCACCGACGAGGGCCTGCGCCTGAGTCTGTACCGCCCGAAACACAGCGCGGCCGGATATCTGCGTTTCAAGATATTCCACCGCGAGCAGGAAATCTCGATTTCCGATGCCCTGCCGATGCTGGAAAACCTGGGCGTACGCGTCATGGGCGAGCGCCCCTACGAGATCAGGCTGGCGGACGAGTCCATCTTCTGGATTCAGGACTTCGAACTGATTTATACCGGCGAGCTGGACGTGGACGCGGTGCGTGACAGCTTCCACGAGCAGTTTGCACGCGTGTGGCGCGGCGAAGCCGAGAACGACGGCTTCAACCGCCTGGTGCTGACTGCGGGGCTCAACTGGCGCCAGACCACGCTGCTGCGCGCCTGCTGCAAGTATCTGCTGCAGACCAGCCTGACATTCAGTCCTGCCTACATGGAACGCACGCTGTCGGCGAATCCGCAGATTGCGGCGCTGTTGGTGAAATACTTCGAGGCACGCCATGACCCCAAAGGCGGCAAGGAGCGCGATGCGCTCGGCGCGCGTTACGCCGGTGAAATCGACAAGGCGCTGGAGTCGGTGGCGAGTCTTGACGACGACCGCATCCTGCGCAGCTTCTTCAACGTGGCGCGCGCCACGCTGCGCACCAATTATTTCCAGACCCTCAAGGACGGCGGACACAAGCCTTATATCGCCTTCAAGTTCGATCCCTCGCAGTTGCCGGAACTGCCGTTGCCCAAGCCGATGTTCGAAAT
>JAGXAZ010000104.1 GCA_018971365.1 Gammaproteobacteria bacterium
CCACCGACCAGGGAGCCACCTGGTCGGCCCCGGTTACGGTGGCGCAGGACCTGTCCGTGGGCACGGACGATCCCAACACCGGCAATCCCGTGCGCGACGGCGGTTTCCTGCCGCAGATTGCCGCCGGCGCCGGCAAGCTGGTGGTGGTGTGGCAGGACGCGCGTTTCTCCGGCGGCCTGCGCGACGGTATCGCGCTCTCGCAATCCAGCGACAACGGTCAGACCTGGAGCACACCGGTGGAGATCAACTCGGTACCCGCGGTCGAGGCGTTCACACCGAGCGTCGCGATCATGGCCAACGGCACCATCGGCGTGAGCTATTTCGACTTCCGCAACAACACCACCAATCCCGGCCAGTTGATCACCGATTACTGGTTCACGTCCTCGACCGACGGCGTGAATTGGAGCGAGCAGCACATCGCCGGGCCCTTCGATCTGGATCTGGCACCGGATGCCGGAGGTTTGTTTCTCGGCGATTACCAGGCGCTCACGGTCATCGGTCAGGCGTTCGTGCCGTTCTTCGTGCAGACCAACAATCAGGGTACCGCCAATCGCACCGACAGCTTCGTGCTGCCGCCGCAACCGGTGCCATTGACGCTCACACGGCGCATCACCAATGCGGCGCGGCCGGCACCTGCCACTCTGCAGCTTGATGCGGCGGCCCGGCAGCGCATGCACGCACAGGTGCAGCGTTTCCTGCGCGGCGAAATTCCGGGATGGGAAAGATTCCAGGCACAGCGCCTGAAAACCAGTCCGCCGTAATCAGCGGCCGTACTCAGTGAATGGCGCGACGCACCCAACCGTTCGCGCTCCAGGCCACTTCATAGGTCGGCCAGTAGCGCAGATCGAGTTTCAGCGTGATGATCCCGGGCGCGCGATCCCAGCCCTTCATCGTGAGCCGCACCACGTCACCGTCGTGCAGATTTCTGACGGCGGCAATGAAACTGTCCATGTCCGGTGTGGACTCGCCATTGACCGCGACGATGCGCTGGCCGGGCGTGAGGCCATAGCGGCTTGCGGGCGAACCGTAGTTGTAGAAATCCACCAGCAGTCCGGTTGGCGGAATTGCAAATTGCGCGGAGGCCGCGAGCTGGGGCTTCTGCAGAATCGCGCCGGCCCAGAGCAGTATGCGGCGCGTACCCCGGCCGCTGAGCGCGACGCTGGGCACCTCGAGGCTCGTGACTTTGCCGTTGCGCAGTACCACGAGATTCACCGCCGGCTGCTGGCTCGCCTGCTCGACCACGCGAAAGCCGGTTACCGGCCGGCCGTTCGCGGCCAGCAGCAGGTCGCCGGTTTGCAGCAGCCCCGCGGCCGGTGTATCCGCGGTCAGCCGCGTCACGATCAGAGCCTGGCGGCGTGCGGTTTCCGCGGCCGACAGCCGGGTAACCCAGCGCTCCGGCAAACCCAATTGGCGTGCCTGCGCCAATGAAATCGGAACGAGCTCCGCACCCAGCGAGCGCAGCGCGCCGCCGCGCTCCACGATGCGCAGCATGTCGCGGACAATGTCCGCGGGAATGCCGCGCTGCATTTCGGCAATGTGCCCGCCTTCGGTGTAGGCAAAGCTGGCCCACAGCGCCGTCACCCGCCCGCCGGCATCGGTGAGCACGCCGGTCACACCCGCGGGTGCGCTGGCCACGTCCAGCACGTTCAGATTGGTGTCACGGAAACGGAAGGTGCGCGACAGCGGGAAATTCACCGGCTCCTCGCGGGTCACGCGGGTTTCCTGGCCGGTAAGTGTGGCGTCGGGCTGGTAGCCGATCAGCCAGGTGCGCTCGCCGGGACGCGCCGGGCGCGGGCTGAATGCCGCACTTTCCACCGGCGTCGAGCCGATCAGTTTCGGATCGTACTGCAGCACCGCGAGATCATGCAGCGGATCGAGGTACAGGACTTTGGCGGGAATCTGCAGCGCGCCGGCAAACGTGATGCGCGCATCGCCCATGGCCACCGGCACGGTGTCGCGGTCCACAAGCACCAGTCCGCGTTTGGCGTCCACAATCAGACCCGCGCCCACGTAGTGGGTTTCGCTCACGCCGTCCACCGGATACGGCATGTCGAAATTCACGTACACCAGCGAGCGTGCCAGCCGGTTGAGCCGCGCATCGTCATAATGCACCGCGCTCACGCTCGCGGGCAGGAGCGCGGCAGGGGCTGGCGCAGCCGGCAGCGGCTGACACGGCCATACGCCGAGCGCATCATCGCGCGTGCAGCGGTCGGCGGGAAACCAGCGCCGGTCCACGGTGATCACCCCCGGCGAGGTCTGCACGGTGTCCGCCAGGTGAAAGTAACGCACACGCACGTGCATGCCATCGGGAAGCTTCTCCAACACGCGCTGGAAAGCATCCAGATCGGGCGTGGCCACGCCGTCGAGTTCGGTGATGACCGCGCCGCGGCCGATCCCGGCGGTGCTGAACACGTAGCCGGGGTTGGCGAGATACACGCCGCGGACCGGCACGTTGAAGCTGCGGGCCTGTTGGTACGAGAGGTTGTTGAGTACCGCGCCACCGAATTCCAGATAGGAGTCCGGCGTGATCTTGTACAGGTCTGCGACCTTGAGTTTGACCGTCAACGGCACGCCGCCGCGGTTGATGCCCAGGGCCACGGCCTGACCCACGGCGTCATCCAGAATGTGCTCCAGCGGCACGAACACCGACAGCGCCCTCCCGTTCACCGATAACAGGATGTCGCCTGGCTGCAGCACGCCGTCCGCCGGCCCGCCGGGCAGTACGCGGTTGACCACCAGCAGCCCGGTCCAGTCGGGATGCGCCTGCCGCAGGCGCGCTTCCTCGTCGGCCGGCAGGCCCAGACGCTCGAGTTCGTCGTAATACACGTGCTGAAATTCGGTTTCCAGCGTGCCGCGGGTCACCGGCTCGCCGGTCTGGATGCGCGTGAGCGCGCGCCGCACGCGTTGCAGCGGCAGGAAATAGCTCGAGGATGCATCGGTGCGCGCACCGGCATTCAGCGCGATCACGTCGCCCGCGATGTCGATGACCGGAGAGCCCGAGGAACCGCCGCTGGTGCCGGAAACCGCCTGGTAATAGAAGGTGTTGAAATCGTTGTACCCGCCGGCGCCGTACTGCGGCGCCTCGCGATCGAGGCGTGCGAGCGTGCCGGAGAGAATCGAAAGCTGCTCGCCGGCGTCGTTGCCGATGATGCGGATGTCCTCGCCGACGTGCGCGTCTTCCGGCGCCAGCATGAGCGACGCCGGGTGGATGTACTTGAGTTGGCCGGGGTCGTATTGATAGAAACCGAAATCGTGCACCGGATCCCGGTAAATGGGTTTCAGCGCCACCACTTCGTGATCCTGAAACACCGCTTCCGCCACCACCGGCCCCGGCGTCACCACGTGGCGGTTGGTCAGGATGATGCCGCGCTTGGCATCCACGACGAAGCCCGTGGCCTGGCCGGTGAAATTCCAGTCGGTGTCGAAGGCGCGCGTGGCGTTCACGCGGATGGAAACGACCGAGGGCGAGACCCGCGCGATGGTGGCGGCCCATTGCTGCTCGCCGCCCGGGTTTGCAGCCGCGAGCGCCGCACCGGGAAGCAACAGCCACAGTGCCAGAAAGCCGCGCAGGTATGACATGCTCATGCCCATTGAATGGAGGGACGGAAATTTGACCACAGGATGGCGACAGGATTGCGCGCGGTACGGACTTTTTTACAGCTTGTGGCCGAACGCCTTTTCGAATTGCGCCGCGAATTCCGCCTGGGTGAAGCGGTGATTCTGGGTACCGCGGTGAGCGATCTTGATGGCGCCCATGAGCGCCGCAATCCGGCCAGTGGTTTCCCAGCCGCTATCGTGCAACAAACCGTACACCAGGCCGGCACGGTAGGCGTCGCCGCAGCCGGTCGGATCCAGCACCTGCGTGGCCGGGACCGCGGGCACCTGGATGCGGCGCTGTTTCACGAAGATTTCCGAACCGCCGGCGCCGCGCGTGATGACGAAGGCCGCCAGCTGTTCGGCAATCGCCGACGTGTTGAGCCCGGTCTTGTGCTCCAGCATCTGCGATTCGTAGTCATTCACCGCCACCCAGGTTGCCATGCGGATGAATTCCCGCAGTTCCGCGCTGGAAAACAACGGCAGGCCCTGGCCCGGATCGAAGAGGAACGGAATGCCCGCGTCGTAGAACTGGCGCGCGTGTTGCAGCATGCCCTCGCGTCCGTCGGGCGCTACGACGCCCAGGGTGACGGAGGAATCCACCGGCACCGATTGCTCATGGGCATGACCCATGGCGCCGGGGTGAAACGCGGTGATCTGATTGTTATCGGTATCGGTGGTGATGAACGCCTGCGCGGTGTAAGTGCCCGGAATTTCCTTGATGTATTTGCGGCTGATGCCGTGTTGGTCCAGCCAGGTCACGTAGGGCTGGAAATCCGCGCCTACGGTGCCCATGGGCAGGCCCTCGGCATCCAGCAATTTAAGGTTATAAGCGATATTGCCGGCGGTGCCGCCGAATTCGCGGCGCAGCTCCGGCACCTCGAAGCACACATTCAGCATGTGAATCTTGTCCGGCAGTATCTGGCTCTTGAACGGCTGCGGATACGCCATGATGGTGTCGTAGGCCAGCGAGCCGCAGATCAGGATGGACATGCAAACCTCGGTGCTGCGTGCTATGTACTGCGTGCCGCGTAAAAAGTGCCGCGTGTCTTTACGCAGCACTCAGCACGCCGCACTGCTTTTACCCCAGTGCCTTGAGCGCCCTGTTGTAATCCGGCTCCTGGGCAATCTCGGGCACCATTTCGGTGTACGTCACCTTGTCATTGGCGTCCAGCACCACCACAGCACGCGCGGTCACGCCCGCGAGCGGACCGTCCTGGAGAAGCACGCCGTAGTCCTTTGCAAACTTTTTGTCGCGCATCAAGGACAACGGCACCACATTGTCCAGATGCTCGTTGCCACAGAAACGCCCCTGGGCAAAGGGCAGGTCGGCGGACACGATCAGGATCACCGTGTCGGCATGCGCTTTTGCATGCTCGTTGAATTTTTTGGTGGAAAGCGCACACACCGGCGTGTCCAGGCTTGGCACGATGTTGAGCAACTTCTTCTTGCCCTTGTAGTCGGCGAGTGAAACATCCTTCAAATCCTTGGTGGTGAGCTTGAAATCCGGCGCCTTGGCGCCGACTTTGGGCAGTTCGCCGCTGGTATGGATGGGATTGCCGCGTAATGTGATCTTGGCCATGGTGTTAACCTCCTGCTGATACGGGATCGCGGCCGGGACGACCGCTCCCACAATTCTTTCTAGTCACTCATATGCACTTAACGGCGGACAACCGCATATCAAATTGCGGTCGCCGTAGGCGTTGTCGGCGCGACCCACCGGCGGCCAGTACTTGTTGTGGTGCAGCGACGGCACCGGATAGGCCGCCTGCGCGCGGCTGTATTTGTGCGACCAGTCATTCGCTGTAACCATTTCCGCGGTGTGCGGCGCATTCCGGAGCGGGTTGTCCTCGCGGTCGAGCCGTCCCTCCTCGACGGCGCGGATTTCCCCACGAATGGAGATCATGGCCTCGATGAAGCGGTCGAGCTCGCGCTTGGATTCCGATTCCGTGGGTTCCACCTGCAGCGTGCCGGCCACCGGGAAGCTCATGGTCGGGGCATGGAAGCCATAGTCCATGAGGCGCTTGGCCACGTCGTCCACGGTGATGCCGCTGGATTCCTTGATGGCACGCAGGTCCAGTATGCACTCGTGCGCCACCAGGCCGCCGGCACCCGTGAACAGCACCGGGTAATACGGCGCGAGTTTTTTCGCCACATAGTTCGCGTTGAGGATTGCGGTTTCGGTGGCGGCCGTCAGCCCCGGCGCGCCCATCATGGCGATATACATCCAGGAAATCGGCAGGATCGAGGCCGAACCGTAGGGCGCGGCCGCCACACTGCCGATACCCTCGGCGCTGCGCACGTAGCCGGCGCTGCGCTGGTTGGGCAGGAATTTCGCCAGATGTGCGCCCACCGCCACCGGCCCCACGCCCGGCCCGCCGCCGCCGTGCGGAATGCAGAAGGTCTTGTGCAGGTTGAGATGCGACACGTCGCCGCCGAATTCACCGGGCGCGGCCAGGCCGACCATGGCATTCAGGTTGGCGCCGTCCACGTACACCTGCCCGCCGTGGCGATGCACGATGTCACAGAGTTCGCGCACGTTTTCCTCGAACACGCCGTGGGTCGAGGGATAGGTGATCATCATCGCGGCGAGATCGCGCCGGTGTTCCTCGGCCTTGGCGCGCAGGTCGGCGAGGTCCACGTTGCCACGTTCGTCGCAGGCCACGACCACCACGCGCATGCCGGCCATGTGCGCCGAGGCCGGATTGGTGCCGTGCGCCGAGGACGGAATCAGCACCACGTCGCGCTGCCCCTCGCCGCGCGATTCGTGCCAGGCCTTGATGATCAGCAGCCCGGCGTATTCGCCCTGCGAGCCGGCGTTGGGCTGCAGCGACACCGCCGCATAACCGGTAATCGCGACCAGCATCTGTTCGAGCTGCGCAATCATCTCGCGGTAGCCGGCGGTCTGCTCGTTTGGCGCGAACGGGTGCATGTGCGCGAACTCCGGCCAGGACACCGGCAGCATCTCGCTTACCGCGTTCAGCTTCATGGTGCAACAGCCCAGCGGGATCATGGTGCGGTCGAGCGCCAAATCCTTGTCGGCAAGACTGCGCAGATAGCGCAGCATTTCATGTTCCGAATGGTGGCGGTTGAACACCGCATGCGTGAGGTAGGCGCCGGTGCGGCGCAGTGCGGGCGGCAGGCCGTAGCGCGTGTCCTTTTCCGGCAGCGCGACGCCGTGCGTTCCCTGCTTGCGGGCGGCGGCTACCGCGAACACGCTCAACAGATTGATCACATCGTCGCGCGTGGTGGTTTCGTCCAGCGACACCCCGACGTGCGCGTCGTCCACGGTGCGCAGGTTCATGTTTTGCGCGCGCGCCGCTGCGTGTACCGCCGCGGTGTGCTTGCCGGTGTGCACGGTGAGCGTGTCGAAAAAATTCGCGTTGTCCGGCGCGCAGCCAAGGTGCTGCAGGCCGGCCGCGAGCATGCCGGTCAGTTGATGCACGCGTTCGGCAATACGCCGCAGGCCCTGTGGGCCGTGATACACCGCGTACATGCTCGCCATTACCGCAAGCAACGCCTGCGCGGTGCAGATGTTGGAGGTGGCCTTTTCGCGGCGGATATGCTGCTC
>JAGXAZ010000007.1 GCA_018971365.1 Gammaproteobacteria bacterium
GAAAATCGTGCAGTTCGCCCCGGATATTGCCGCTCAGCGCGTAGCTCGGCGCATGCGCGATGCGCGAGTGCATATTCAGATAGCCGCCGTCCGCCAATGACCAGTTGAGTTCCCCCGTGGTCTGTTCATCGTTGGACTGCAGCTTGACAGTGCCGGAGGTGAACGCCAGCAGCGTCACCTCGCGGCGATTGATGACGTTGCGGATCGCGCCCGGCGACAAACTGGCGTCAAGTGCCAGCGTGCGCTGGCCGGCGATGTCCTGAATATGCAGGTGGCCGCCGAAACTGCCCTGGTAAGCGAGCCCTTGCGGCAGCAAAGCCTGCAGATCCGCCAGCGGCACCGCAGTGATGAGCGCGTCCGCCTGCCAGTGCCCGGGCTGCCACTCGGCCTGCAGGCAGGTGGCGGCACCGCTCTGCGCCACACAGGCTTGCGGCAGGCTGAACTGCGCCGCGGCGATGCGCGGCCGCCAGGGCTTCGGGTTCATCCATTCTCCGGCGCCGCGCGGTGACAACGTAACCTCGGTGAGATCACCCTGCCAGATGCGCCGGGCGTAAGCACCGGCGCCGGCGATGCGGATATTGCCGATGGGCGAAGTGACTGTGAGTTTCAGCTTGTGACTGCCGGGCGCGCCCGTGACTTCGCCGTCGGCGGAATCAACCCTGAGCTTCCCAATCCGCGCCCCCGCAAGCTGAAGGCTTGCGCTGCTCGTCGGCGCCGCTCCCGCCAGATTCGCCTGCATCTGCAGTGCCTCGATGCTGTCGTCCGCGTACTGCAGGTTCCTGCCCCGGAGGCTGAAACTCAACTGTGGTACAGCGCCGGAAAAATCCGCCTGGCCGCTGCTGTGCAAATCCCCGTGAATGCCCGGCCAGAGCGCGGCGAGGTCCGGGGCGTCGAGCGTCCAGGCAAGTTGCGCACGCCGGCCGTATTCACCGTCGAGTTGCAAGCGGTTTTTGCCGGACTGCACTTGCAGACGCTGGAACTGCCATTGGCCCACGCGGTGACTCATGCGACCGGAGGCCAGCACCGGCACGCCGCGCAACTCGCCGTCCAGACGCGTCACCTGCACATTCCAGTTCGCGCGCGGTCCGAGCCGCCCCGAGAGCCGCGCATTGAAGTCGAGCGCGCCCGGAAAATCCGGATACAAGGCCGCAGGATTGAGCTGCTGTGCGGCAACCGTAAACTGCCAGTTCCGGCCGGATGCATGCGGCACCCGGCCTTGCACCTGTACCCGGCCGCCGAGCCAGACGGCATTGAAGCGGTCCACGACCGTGAGCGCCGCATCGCCGTGGCCGCGGAACTGCAGATCCATGGGCGGTAGCGGCTGGCCCTGATTGAAGTGCGTCAAGGCAAGCTGGAATTTGCGCGCGCTCGCCGTCAGTTGCCAGGCATGCGGTGTTGCCAAATGAACGCCGCCTTCGGCCTTGAATTGGCCACCGTTGTCGAGCGCGCCGTCGAGACCGAGCAATACTTGATGCGCCCTGGTAGTCAGTGTGAGTTTGCCGCGCGGGGATGTGAACCACGGCTTGCCCGTCAAGGGCAGCGGCAGTGCCTGCCATTCGCCGTGCAGGGCCGGCTGCCATCGGCCCTCCGCGTAGCGCATCCGGCCGGCGAGTGCGAAGCGCGTGCGGGTCTGCGCGCGTGCCAGATTCAGGCTGCGGATGTCGAGCACGCGGTCCGCCCAGCTCAAATCCACATGGCTTTGCCACAGGCCGTAAATCGGCTCGCGCGCGCTGATGTCGCCGGTGAGCAACGTGACCTGCGGATCGCCTTGCAATCGCAAGTTTCCATGTGCCACGAGTTGCGGCCACCCGCTGCGTAGCTGCCGTGGATCGAGATCACTGAATTCCAGCGTGCCGTTCCACGATGGCGCCGTGAACAACTCCTGGATTTTCGCGGCCAGTTGCAGTTCGAACGGAGCCGTCAACGATCCGCTGAGGTGCAACCGGTGCGCATCGCCCGCCAGGCTCGCTTGTCCCGCGAATGCGGGCCACTGCGGCAGATGCAATTGCCACTGCAATTGAGCATTGATGTGCTCGCCGGGCTGGAACTGCCAGTCACCCTGACCGCTCACGTGCAACTGAGCACCGCTGGCCCGCAAGCCGCTCACCGACCAGGCATGGTTGTCGAGCCGGATCGCGAGCTGGGCCCGAGCCACGCTCAGCGGTTGGGTCAGGGCGGGCGCCTGAATCCGCAGGTCCTGCAGCGTGAGCTGCTGCACACTGACGGCCACCGGCAGGTGCGGCGGCTGCGGGCGCAGCATACGCAAACGCGTCGCGCTGCTGCCGGACTTGAGCGTAACTTGCACCGTGTTTAAATCCAGGCGAGTGATATTCAGGCGCCGTGCCAGCAAGGCCTTAATCCGCCAATCCATGGTCAGGCTGCGGATCCTGGCGTCAAAGGACGGCGCGCGTATCTGCACATCACCAAGGGTAATCGGCCCGGAGAGCGAGCCCTGCACCGTCCCGACGCTGAGTTGGCCGGGGTAACGCGCAACCAACTGCGCCACGCTCCAGCGCAGCACGGTTTCACTGTGCAACGCGAACAGCACCGTGCCCGCGATCAGCAGGATGATTGCGGCGGCGGCAATGGCCACGATGCGCTTGATCACAGGTCCGTCCCGATGCTGATGTGGATGCGGTACCAGCCGAGGTCGGGGCGCTTCACCGGATGGGCGATATCGAAGCGCACCATGCCCACGGGCGTGCGCCAGCGCAGCCCCACACCCACGCCTTTCTCCAGCGAAGCGCTGAAGGAATTGAACACATTGCCCGCATCCACGAAGACCGCCACGCCGAATACCGGTCCCAGCATGTGATCCATCTCCACGCTCCCGATCAGCATATCCTTGCCGCCGATCACGTTGCCGTATTGGTCGGTCGGGCCGATGGAATTGTAGGCGAAGCCGCGCACCGTCATGTCGCCGCCGGTGAAGAAGCGCTGCGACAGCGGCAACGCGGCAAAGTTGTCGGTGGCGGTGGCGCCCACTTCGCCGCGCAGCAGCAGGCGCGTACGCGGCGCGACCGTGAAGATCAGCTTGGCACTCAGATCGGCACGCAGAAAGCTGGTGCTGGAGCCGAATGCCTGGCTCGCGCCGCGCAGGTCCAGTGACATCCGGTAGCCGTGGGTCGGAAATATCGGATCATCGGTCACCACGCGCGAGAATGTGCTGCCCGGCAGCAACAGAGTGCTGATGCTGCTGGGGCTGGCCGCGTAATCACTGCGGTTGTGCGACAGTTGCACATACTGGTTCCAGGACCACTCATTCAGGGTGGTGAGGCGGTTTACGCCAAGCGCCGTGGTGTAGGCCACGCCGCTGCCCAGTATCTGGCGCACGTTGGCCAGGCTGTACACCAAAGTCGGGCCGTTGGGCGTAGGCACGGTGTAATTCACCTGGGTGCTGGCCAACACATGCGAATACTGGCCGAGCACCGAAAACTTGTGGCCCTCGCCATTGAGTCGGCGGTTCTCCCAGCCGAGCGTCATGCGCGGCCCGGTGTCGGTACCGTAACCCAGCCCCAATACGTACTTGTTGCGCTTGTGTGGGCTGAGCGTGATCACCACCGGGATGTGCCGCGCGGGGCCGGCAGCGCTGCGCTGTGGCTGCACCTGCACGATGTCGAAGTAGCCGGAATCGTTGAGCGCGTACTCCAGCGCGAGCAGCTTGCCGCCGTCGTACGGATCGCCGGGTTTGAAAGTCACGTATTGCGCGAGGAACTTCGGGTCCATGAAGTCCTGCTCGAACTTGACCGTGCCGAAGTAGTACTGCTCGCCGGTGTCGAGGTGCAGGGCGACGTCGGCCCAGTGTTCCGCGGGATCCACGCGCAGCACGCTGGTCTCGTACCTGGCATCGAGATATCCGTGGTGCGTGGCGATGTCCAGCAGCCGCTGCTTCGCCTGAGCGTAGAGCGGCTGGTTCAGCTGGGCGCCGGATTTGAGCGGCAGAGCCGCCACATACCTGGTGAATATCGCATCGTCCTTGCCCGGGCCGCTCACCGTCACATCCACGTGCCGCAATTCCACCGGGGCGCCGGGAGTGACTGTATAGATGACGCTCCAGCCGTTATCCGTCTGCTTGAGTTCACTGCTCACCTGCGCCTGGTAATAGCCGAAGGGCTGCAACGCGGTTTTGATCTCGGCCGGCGCGCGTGCGTTCATCTGTTCCACCAGCGCATCGTTCAGGTTGGGTGCGTCCTTGTAAGCATTGATGCTGAGATAGGCGAGCACGTTCTTGAGCAGCTTGCCGCTCACGCCCTGCACCTGGATCTGCACCTGCGGCGCGGCCGCGTGCGCACCCACGCTCACCGCCAGCAGCACCAGCCAGGCGGCGCAGTGAATCGGGAGCCAACGCCCGCGTTGCATGACGCTCAGGCGCCTGCCGCGGGCGTGAAACCGAACACCCGGCCGTAGAACGCGAGTTCCGCCTCGAGCGTGCGTTGCAGCGTCTCGCGGCGGCGGAAGCCGTGTCCTTCCTCGGGAAACTCCAGGCATTCAACCGGCACCTGGTTGGCGCGCAAGGCCTGCACCATGCGTTGCGTCTGATCGGGCGGCACGACCTTGTCCTTGAGACCCTGGAAAAATATCACCGGACAGCGGATGCGCCCGGCCGCGTACAGGGGCGAACGTACCCGATAGGTTTCGCGCGCGGCGGGCCACGGACCCAGCAGATCGTCGCCGTAATGCGCCTCGAATTTGTGGGTGTCGCGCATGGCGCTTTCGAGTTCGCTGATGCCGTAATACACCGCGCCGGCGTGGAAGCAATCGTGGAACGCCAGAGCGCAGAGCGCGGTGAAGCCGCCGGCGCTGCTGCCGCTGATGGCAAGGCGCTGGGGATCCGCCAAACCGCGCTCGACGAGCGCGCGCGCGGCGGCAATACAATCCTCGGCATCCTTGATGCCCCACTGGCCGCGCAGGCTTGCGCGGTACGCGCGGCCGAAACCGCTGCTGCCCCGATAGTTCACGTCTGCGACCGCGAAGCCGCGACTGGTCCAGAACTGCACGCGCAGATCCAGGCCGCTGCCGCTCATGGCGGTTGGACCGCCGTGACATTTCACCAGCAATGGCGGTTTTTCGCCCGGCGGCGCGCGGAATTCCGGGTTGTGCGGCGGGTAATACCAGCCATACGCAGTCTCACCATTGCCAGTCGGAAAACTCAGGAACTCGCCTGTGCTCAGACCGCTCACGGGAATCTGCTGCGCATTCTGCGCGAGGCGCAGCTCACGCTGGCTGTCATGCCAGATCACCGCCGGCAGGTGCGAGCTGTCGGCGGCCAACAACGCCAACTGATTGCCCTGCGCGTGCACATGCTCAATCTGGCTGAATGCACGCTCCACCGTTTGTACGGCGCCGTCTACGCCAATATGTGCCAGTTCGGAACGGCCCTGATTGAAGCGCGCTGCGTACAGGCTGCCGTCGTCCAGAAACCCGTAACTCGACATGCCGAAGTTCCATTGCGAGAAACCATAATCCTTGGAATCACGTGTCACGGCGCGGAATTTTCTCTCTGCATATCTATATATGTTCCAGAAGCCATTGCGATCGGAAATGAAATGCAGCGCGCCATCGGGCGCGAATTGCGGCTGGAAAATGGATTCGTCGTTACCTCCGGCCACACGCCGCGCTTCGAACGGCAGGCCGTCGGCATCAAGGCCGGCAAGCCACAGTTCGCAGCCCTCCCAGGGCATGAGCGGTGCGTTCCAGCACAGCCAGGCCAACTGCTGGCCATCCGGGCGCAAGGCCGGCGAGCTGTAAAAGCCGTAATCCTGCGCCAACACGGCGAGACGCCCATCGGCCAGCTTGATGGATTGCAGCGAATTTTTCGGTACGCGCGTGTCTTGGCGATGATCCTCGCAAACCGCAATCAAACGCCGGCGCAGTGGATCCACTTGCAGATCGGCGAACCGGCAACCCGGCGCCGCGGTCAGAGCTTGCGGGCTTGCGCCTTCCAGGCGCTGGCCGTAAACCTGCTGGTCTGCGTCATTGACAAAATACGCCGTGTCCATGGTTACTGCGAATGCACCGCCGCCATACTCGTGCACGCGGCTGCGTACGCTGAACGGCGCGGGCGTGAGATCGCGCGGGAGTTCGCCCGGCTGCGCGCTCACCAGCACCGAGCGGCCGTTTTCCGCCGGCCGGCTTTCCAGCCAATAGACGAGTTCGCCCACGATGCGCGGCTGGGCGAGACGCACAGAGCCGGTGGCAATTTGCGCGGCGCTCAGCGGCGAGCGCCAGCTGCCGCAGGCTGCGATCTGCGGCGGGCGCGTCATGCGCCGTCGCCTGCGAGCTGGAAGTCTCGGGTTTCGAGGCGCCGGCCGGCCGCATCAAAACGCCGCTCGGCGAAATGCAGCTCGCCATTGCGGGCGCGCAGGATCACGTTCGAGCAGCGCGTGCCGTACTCTGCATTGACCACGAACACCGGCGAGATCTGCCGCTCGCGTTCCGCGCCAATACCGGTGTCAGGCAACTCATTTGCGGACGCGGGCGTGCGGTCGGCCAGCAGCTCAAGCAATTCCTCCGCCGTGGGTGTAGCGCGTTTCAGCAGCGCCTCCAGCCGCCGCATGCTGAGGCTGACTTTCGGCCACGGTGTATCCAGCAAGTGATTGCTCAGCCCGTGGATGCCCGGTGTGATGGCAAACGGCGCACGAGCATCGCGGTTGGAAAAATACCAGAGGGCCTCGGCCTCGCCGACGATCAGACTGAACGGCGCATAGTCATGGGCATGGCGCTGAACCTGCTCCAGGTAATCCCGTGGTGGCGTCGCGCCGCGCAGAAAATCGGCGGTGAGTTCTCCGCGGGATCGTGGACCTTTTTCAGGCACCGGGCCTTCGCGGTAATTGGTGACCAGCGCGAAGCGCCCGTTTGCGGTCACGCCGAGCCAGGTGCCGCCGGCCGTGAGATCGCGGCCCGCCAATACCTGCGGTGCATCCTCCCAGAAGCCCGCTGCTGATGAGGGACGCACGTGCAGCTCATCGCGGTTGCCGGCAAACACCAGCGGAAAGTCGGGGTGAATCTTCCAGGCAAAGACGGCGACACACATTTGGCCATTATAGCCAGCACCTTCTGCCCGAGTTCCCGCGACGCGGTCTCAGCGCGTGCTGGAAATCGCATCCAGCATGAATCCGGGCGCTTCTTCGAACCATTCGCGGATCAAGGCGTGCGAGCTGGACCCCGGCAGAGACAAGGCGAGGTTGCCGGCCTGCAGGCCGGCGGCAATATCCGCGCGGGAAAACCAGCGGGCCTCCGCCAGTTCGCAGTCGGTGCAGCGGATTTCTGTGCTTTCGGCCTCCGCTCGAAAACCCAGCATCAGCGAGGCCGGATACGGCCAGGGTTGCGAGCGCAGGTAGCGCACCCGTCCCACGCGTATACCGGTTTCCTCGTGGATTTCACGGCGCAACGCGCCTTCCAGATTTTCGCCCGGCTCCACGAAACCGGCGAGCGTGGAAAACCGGTTCGCCGCCCACTCCGGCTGGCGCCCGAGCAGGCAGCGCTCGCCGTGTGTCACCAGCATGATGACCGCCGGATTGACCCGCGGATAAATAATGTGGCCGCAGCGCGTGCAGTACAGTTCGTGTCCTGCGCGGCGGCTTCGGGTTTGCGCGCCGCATTTTCCGCAGTAACGATTGTGCGCATGCCAGTAGACCATGGCGCGCGCGTAGCCGAGTAGCGCCAGCGCGTCATCTTCAAGCACAGGGAACTGCGGCCGCAGATTGCTGCGCACCGCGCCGGCCGGCAGGCTTGCGTCCCGGTTCAGGCCCAATGCAAAGCACACATGATCGCGGTACTTGCCGAGCAGCACCGTGCACTGAGTAATGGCCTGGAGCGATTGAGCTGCTTGGGCGTCGAGCAGCAAGGGTGCGCCGCCGGCATCCAGCAAATTATCCTCGCCCGCCATTGGCACGAAACGCGTGGCCGGATCCGACACGGATGCCGTGAGCCAGGATTCATCCGTACGCCGCAGCGCCAGCCGGTCCAGACCGTCGCCGTTAAACACCAACGGGTAATTGCTGTGAGTGTGCATGAAATAGTTGCGCGGCCAATCGGCATTATCCCATAGCCATACCAGAACCTATCTCAAAATCTTCTGCCCGTTCGTGTTGAGCGTAGCGGAAGCTCCGCGAAGTCGAAACTGGGAAAATCAGGGGTAACAACCCTTCGACTCCGCACCTGCGGCGCTACGCTCAGAGCCTGCCCCGGACTTGATCCGGGGGCGAAGAATATTTTGAGACAGCTCCCCGTCACTCCGGGTGAAAATCTGCGCCCAACTTTGGCAAAAGCGTGGTTTTCAATTTAACGATCTCGGCGCTGTAGTACGGCCGCGGCGGAACTTTGCCCCAAACCGGCTGCGGCCAGGCGGCGTCGTGCGTGTAGCGCACGATGTGATGAATATGCAGTTGCGGAACCTGGTTGCCGAGCGCCGCGATATTGAGCTTGTCGGGCCTGAAACATTCGGTGAGCGCGCGCGACAGTTGCGCGGATTCTTCCCACAACTGTCGGCGGTCGGCGTCGTTGAGTTCGTGAATCTCGCGGACGTTTTCGCGTTCCGGCACCAGGATGAACCATGGATAATTTGCGTCATTCATGAGCATCAGCTGGCACAGCTCGAAGCGGCCGAACAGTAGCGTGTCTTTTTGGAGCTGTGAATGAAGCTGAAACATCGGCTACCTTTCAATTACAGGGAGTGGCTCGCAGATTACAGGAAGTTTATACTACCTTCATGAATACCCGGCTGCTTGAAGAAGCGCGTCAATTAAATGTGGAAGACCAGCTTGCACTGGTAGAGGCGTTGTGGGACGAAATTGCGAAACGCAATGCGGCCCCACCGCTAACCGCTGCCCAGAAAACCGAACTTGATCGGCGCGTGACTGATCATGAAGCACATCCGGACGATGTGGTTTCGTGGAACGAGGTGAAAGAGTCCGCGCGTGACCGTATCCGGCGATGACTCTGCCGGTCAGGTTTCATCGCTCCGCTCGTGCAGAGTTCATTGACGCGGCAGCCTGGTATGAGAGTAAACGCCAAGGTCTGGGGGATGAATTCATCGCTGAAATCGAACGCTGCGTCACCTTGATTGCCGCTCAGCCACAGCTATATGCCGAGGTTCATAATCGCATACGCCGCCTTACTACTCGTCGGTTCCCATACAGCATCTACTTTCGCCCGGAAACACAGCGCATTGTCGTGCTGGCCGTCTTTCACGGCAGCCGGGATCCGATGATTTGGCAGAGACGGGGCTAGCATGCACGTAGTGCAATGGCGCACGGTATTCCGCTGATTAAAGAAAAGTTGTTTGTTCAGTGGGCTAACCTGGAGGCAGGCCATCAACGCTGCGTGCAACCGGCCCGTAGCGAGCGGGCGAAGCCCGCTTGCTAGGCGTCCGCGCTCATGCGCGAGTTAAATCGAACGTTCGTCGAGATCCCCACCAGACTCGAGCGTCTTAACGTAGCACTCGAGGTTGTCGGCAATTTTCTCAAAGACGCGCGGTAAGAGCGGAACAAGGTCAGCGAAGATCGGGGTTTCGCTAGAAGGACCACCATGGTAATAGCGTAGGTGCCGAATGATGTCTTCGCGCTCGGATGCGTCGAGTGCGAGAAATCCGTCGCGAGATCGGTGATCGTGCAGCTTGGATAGGTGAATGATGTCACAGCCGAATTTGTACACCGACTCGGTCCACCCGTGAAGGTTCTGAGCTAAGTTCACCATCTCGCGATCGGTAATAAGCCCCTTCCCATCTCTCTTTTTCCAACGCTCGCCGTTCACCGAGGCAGCTACCAGCTGTTGACGGTAGTTCCGATCCGATTGCGCGAGCAGGTAGATCACCCGAACCATCGAGTCGAGTTCCTGCCTTAGGATTGACAGGAGCTGACTCGGCGCATCGGCGTGGTTCAGGGACGCGATTGCTTCTTCGATGCTCCGCAAAACGCTGGCGTACCTAGCGGCAGAAGACCTCAAGGTTGCTCATCTGTGCAGCCTCACAGTAAACAGACTGCGCGCCATGATATTCCAATGACAACGCGATTCATTACTACTACATTCCCGGTTACTCGAAAATTCGTTCTCATGGGATCGCAACGAAGCTGATGGATCAAATTATTGGTTAGCCTGTGCGATGGCAGGGTTGAAAAGACCATCATCGTGCAACAGCCTGTGCTGCGCAAAGTGCCCGTCTATAACAACAATGCCGAAGACGTTCTTAAACTCCCCGTTGAAGCGTGCCGAGTACCGCTGCGAGCAAGGTTGGCCCGAAGGGGCGCGGACAGGAGGTTCGCGCTCGCGCGACCGAGGCATGGATGCCTCGTGAGCGCGACCCCGTAGCGCAGCAAGGCACGAGGGCAGTCGCGTAGCGGCCACGCGACCGGGGTGTGTTTCTTTGGTGACTTTCTTTGAACGACCAAAGAAAGTCACCCGGCTGCGGGACGGAATCCCGCAATAAATCATTGCGGCTGCAGGCCGCTCGATCAAAAACTGGATTCAGGTTTTCACCGAAATGACAAAAACGTCATGCGCGGCCGTCACCGCGGCGCGACGTACCCGCCCGGCACGCCGCGCGGCGAGAACACGATCTGCCAGAGTTGATTCTTGCGGGCGCGGAACGATGCCATGCTGACGCTCAGGTAGTAGTACCACATGCGCCGGAAGGTTTCGTTGTACTGCGTCTTGAGTTCATCCCAGGCGTTCACGAAATTGCGCCGCCAGGCCTGCAGGGTTTTGTCGTAGTGCACGCTGAAATTGTGCCAGTCTTCCATCACGAACAGGCCCTCGGTGGCGGCGGCGATCTGTTTGATGGACGGCAGCATACTGTTCGGGAAAATGTATTTGGCGATCCAGGCGTCGGTGTCGTGCACCGACACGTTGCCGCCGATGCAATGCAGCAGGAACAAGCCGTCGTCCTTGAGGCAGCGGCGCGCGGTCTGCATGTAAGCGGGGTAATTCTTTACGCCTACGTGCTCGAACATGCCGATGGAGAAGATGCGGTCGAATTTCTCGTCCAGCAGGCGGTAATCCTGCAAACGCACTTCGATGGGCAAACCCTTGCCGAGTTCGCGCGCGTATTGCGCCTGCTGCTCGGACACGGTGATGCCGACGCCTGAGATGCCATAACGCTCGGCGGCAAGCTTGAGCGCCTCGCCCCAGCCGCAACCGATGTCGAGCACGCGCATGCCGGATTTCAGTCCGAGCTTGCGGAATACCAATTCAAGCTTGGCTTCCTGGGCATCGTCCAGGTTGTCGGCGTTCTTCCAGTAGCCGCAGCTATACACCAAATGCTTGCCCAGCATGTGCTTGTAGAGATCGTTGCCCATATCGTAATGGCGCCGGCCGACCTCGAACGCGCGGTCGGGTTTCTGCAGATTGAAGAAACGCGCCTGCAGATAGGCCAGCACGTTGTCCAGGTTCACGGCTTTTTCTTCCAGATTGGCCATGAGCACGCGGTAGATGAGGCCGTCGAGGTCCGCCGCGTCCCACCAGCCTTGCATGTAGGACTCGCCCAGCCCCACCGAGCCGTGGGCGATGGCACGCCGGTAGAAATGCTCGTTGTGCACCTGGAGGTCCCAGGGATTCGGTCCGTTAACGGCAATGCCGGTGCCTGCCAGCAGGTGTTCCACTTTGCGTTTGAATACGGATTGCGACATGTCCGGCCCTTTTATTGTGTGAACAGATTCAGTCGAGATACGCGCGACCGATGCGCCAACCAAGATACACGCCGACGATGGCCCCGAGGCTGGAGAGCAACCAGGCGCTCACCGTGCCGGCGCGCTCACCCAGCGTCCAGCCGATTCCACTCAGGATAATCACGCACAGCAGCAGAATGAGTTTTTTCATGATGCCGCCAAGTGGAATTCCAAGAATGTTCGCAATTGCATTGAATTGTTGCTACCCCTCGCATGGCAGCCCTCACCCTTTCCTCTTCCCTTTAAAAAGGGGAGAGGAGATCAAGGACTAAGAATCCTTTATATACGCCCAGTGCCAGGGTTCGTAGGCGATGCCATGCGGGTTGTCGCGCGGATATGAAAGCCGGAAGCCGAAACCGTTCGCGTGGCGCTTCAGCCAGGCGAAGGCCTGGGTGGAATCGAATTCGGTTTCCAGCGGCGCGTACCCGGCCGCGGTCAAATCCACGGCGCAGCCGGTGTGATGCTCGCTGTAGCCGGGCGCGGCGTTCACCTTGAGAATGTCCGCGAGCTGCTGGCCGGATGCGAGCTTGCGTGCAATCAGATCGCGCTGGTAATCCAGGCCGCGGAATGCAGACACCACCAGCAGCACGATGTCATCCTGCAGTGCCCGGGTGCGCATCGCCTGCCAGGGCCCGGCCGCATGCGGCGCGAGTTGCTGCTCGCGGCCGAAAATGTCCGGGCCGATGGCTGCGAGTTCTCCGGCTTCCGGGAGCAGTGGCAAACGGTGGCGTGCGGCGTAATCCGCCGGAATTCCGAGTTCACGGTGTATGGCGGCGACGCGTGCGGCGTAATCCGCCGGTGGGGTTGCGACCTGCACATTCAACGCGCAATGCCCTCAGCGCGGGTGCTGGTAAGTGCCGATGATCTGCGTTTCGGCGAGCACGTGGCCACGCATTGCCGCGAGCAGCGCGTCCTTGGAGGGGCGATGCAGATCCGGCAACACGGTGTCCAGGGCATAGAGCTTCTGGAAATACCGGTGCCGCCCGATGGGCGGACAGGGACCGCCGTAGCCGGTGCGTTTCCAGCCGTTCGTGCCTTCGCGCGTGCCGGCCGGCAGGTGCAGAGAGCCGCCTTCCGGCACTCCGTGCAGGTCCACGGGGATGTCATACAGCACCCAGTGTACCCAGGTCATTTTGGGCGCCGCCGGATCCGGTGCGTCCGGATCATCCATGATGAACGCAAAACTTTTGGTGCCCGCGGGCGCACCCGACCAGACCAGCGGCGGCGAGAGGTCGGCGCCGTCACACGTGTAGCGTGTGGGGATCGCACCATTGTCGGCGTAGGCCGAGGAGCTGAGCTGGAATTTCTGCGTCATGGGAGCGCCCTCCGATATCACGGGCAAGGCCGCGCCCGCAAGCAGCGCGCCTGCCAACAGGCATTGCCAGCCGCGCGTCATGCCCACGGCTCGGCGCTCGCCAGACGCGCGCGCAACTCGTCGTCGCTGAACGCGGCGACTTCGTGCTCGGCCGAGAGATGATTGCCCGCCTCCAAGGGACTCTTATATACATCGAAACTGCCGAGCCGCCAGAACACCATCAGCATGTTGCCGTAGGAGGCATCCATCACGTCCGCCTCCCACACCTGACCGTGACCGTCGTTGAAACTGCGCATGCCGCCAGTATAAACCCGCGACCCGCGCCGGGCCGGCGCTTATTTGCTGCGGCCGTACAAGCCGACCAGGTGCGCTTCGGCGAGGGTGTTGAAGTGCAGGTAGAAGCCCGCCATTGCGCCGGAAGCGGCGGCGTCGAGCGGCAGCTTGGCCACCTTGAGCGCGTACACCGTCACGTGATAGTGATGCGGCGCATCGCCAACCGGCGGACAGGGGCCGCCGTAATTCGAGAAACCGAAATCGCTGCGCGCCTGAACGGCGCCCGCGGGCAGCGTGTGCGCATGTGCATCGCCCGCGCCGGCCGGCAGACCGGTGACGTTCGCGGGAATGTTGAACACCACCCAGTGCCACCAGCCGCTGCCGGTGGGCGCGTCCGGATCGTAAATGGTCACGGCGAAACTTTGGGTGCCGGCGGGCGCACCGGACCAGTGCAGGGCCGGAGAAATATCCTGACCTTTGCAGCTGAAACCGTTGAACACCTGCGCCATGGAAATGGTGCCGCCGTCCCTGATATCCGGGCTGGTCAGCGTAAATCCGCCCGCGGCCAGCGCGGCGACCGGCAAAGCCAGCAACAGGAATGCCGGGAATGTGTGCACGAGCATACGCATGGTGTTCTCCTCAATCCGGTTCAATCAGGAATCTGCTTGACGATTGCGCTCCAGCACTTTCATGCCGCGCAACACGATGAGCGCCAGAATGGTCACGCCGACGGCGGCGATCAACTCGCCGAGTGCCACCGCCAGGCCCACCGCCGCCGCGGTCCAGATGGTGGCCGCCGTGGTCAGTCCGCCGACTTTGCTGTGCTCGCCGCCGCTGCGGAAAATCGTGCCGGCGCCCAGAAAGCTCACGCCGGTGACAATGGCCGCGGCCACGCGCAGCGGATCAATGGCGACGGTGCTGCCGAGCACAAGATAATGCTCTGCCGCGGCCGCCACCGCCATAAACAGACAGGCGGCGCCCGCCACCAGCGTGTGCGTGCGAAAGCCGGCCGGTTTGTTGGCCAGTTCGCGCTCAAAGCCGATCACGCCACCCAGGATCATGGCTACGATCACCTGGCCGATGATCACGAGCTGGGTAGGCCAGTTGTAATTCATGAACATGCGTCACGCGCTCCGGGGTCCGCGCAGCAGGCGCGCGGGTAAACGCAGGATAGCACCCAGCAACTCGAACACCGCGTCCACGCTGATGCCCACGAGCCGGAACGGCAGCAGCACCAACCACACCAGCGGATAGAGAATCAACGCGAGCAGCGCCAGCGGCCAGCACACCACCAGCAGAATCAACCACAGAATCAGGCCCGGAAACGCATTCATGGCAGATCCCCAGCCGACACCCAAGCTGTGGGAAAGCCTATCATTATTCCGCCGGTCCCGGTCGCGGCCGGGTTTTCAGTCGGCCCGCGGTTTTGGCATTCCATGGTGACGGGACTATCATCGCGGCTTTTCGGATGGCGAGGTGCAGCGTGGATGCCAAACAAGTCGCGCGTGATCGCCTGAGCGCGACACGCAAATCGCTGCTCGAGCTGAGCCGCCGCATCCACGCGCATCCGGAACTCGGCTTCGAGGAAGAAAAAGCCTGCGGCTGGCTGGCGGAGGTGCTCGACCAGGCCGGGTTTGCCGTGAAAACCGGCGTCTGCGATTTGCCCACCGCATTTTCCGCCACCGCCGGCCACGGGCCGCTCAATATCGGCATCATGGCCGAGTACGACAGTCTGCCGGGTGTCGGCCACGCCTGCGGGCACAACCTGATCGCCGCCATGACCGTGGGCGCGGCGCTCGCCGCCGCCAAAGTAGCGGATGACGCCGGGCTGACGATCACGGTACTCGGCACACCGGCGGAGGAAATCGGCAATGCCGGCGGCAAAGTACTGATGCTGGAGCGCGGCGCCTTCAAGGGCCTGCACGCCGCCATGATGGTGCATCCCGCGCCCATGGACATGCTGCAGCCGAAGATCATCGCCGCCTCCATGTTCGACGTGCACTACACCGGCAAGGAAGCGCACGCCTCCGCTTTTCCGGAATTGGGCATCAACGCCGCGGATGCGCTTACGATTGCGCAGACTTCAATAGGACTATTGCGCCAGCACATCCGCCAGACCGACCGCATCCACGGCATCTGCACCCACGGCGGCGATGCCCCCAACATCGTGCCCGCATACACCTCCGCGCGTTACATCATCCGCGGCGAAACCGTGCAGGCCATGGAAGAACTGCGCGTGAAAGTCCGACGCTGCTTCGAGGCCGGAGCGCTCGCCACCGGCTCAAAACTGGAAATCAAGGGCGGCGACAAGCCCTACGCCGAAATGCGCCACGATGCGGATATGGCGGAAATCTACCGCCGCAACGCCGAAGCGCTGGGACGGAGCTTCGACATTCCCGCCAAGGCGCGGGCGTTTGTCACGCCGGAAACCGCGGCACGCTTCAGCGCGTCCACCGACATGGGCAACGTGTCACTGTTGCTGCCCGCGATCCATCCCATGATCGGCATCGATTCGTTTCCGGCCGTGAACCACCAGCCGGAATTCACCGCCCACTGCGTGAGCCCGGCGGCGGACCAGGCGCTCTGGGATGGCGCGCTCGCCATGGCCTGGACCATGATGGACATGGCGACGGAACCGGGCCTGCGCCAACGCCTGTTGGCACGGCACTAAGTGTTGCTCGGCGTTGAACCTCGGCACGCCTTTCTTGTCCACCATGCGTCCCTGCAATAACAACGATTCCACCCCCCGGCTTTGCACAAACAGGTGATAACCATGAAAAAGTATCTCAGCCCCGCATTGCTGCTGTTGCTGGCGGTTTACGCCGGCGCCGCCATCGCGGCCGATGCGCCTCCGGCCAAAGGCCCGGCGGCCGCCACCGCCACCCCGCCCAAGGAGGAAAAATCCGTCACCCAGGGAAGCGTCACGGTCGAGGGCCAGCGCGTGGATTACGACGCCACCGCCGGGACCATCATCCTCAAGAACAGCGACGGCAAACCCACCGGCAGCATGTTCTATATCGCCTATACCAAGCGCGGCGCGAATCCCGCCAACCGGCCCGTGACTTTCTTCTACAACGGCGGTCCGGGTTCCTCGACCGTGTGGCTGCACATGGGCGCTTTCGGCCCGCAGCGCGTGGTCACCGCGGACCACACCCATACGCCGGCCGCGCCCTATGGATTGGTGAACAACGATTACAGCCTGCTGGACGCCACTGATGAAGTCTTCATTGACGCCATGGGCACCGGTTACAGCCGCATCATCGGCAAGGATGAGGGCGGCGCAGGCGAGCCCAAGGATTTCTACGGCGTGGATGCCGACGTGGCGTCGTTCGCACAGTTCATCCGCCGCTACCTGAGCGACAACGGCCGCTGGAATTCGCCCAAATACCTGTTCGGCGAGTCCTACGGCACGCCGCGTTCCGCGGCGCTCTCGAACTACCTCGAACAACACGACGATATTGATCTCAACGGCGTGATCCTGCTGTCCTCAATCCTGGATTTCCGTACTGCGAGCTTCAACGCCGGCAACGACCTGCCGTTCGAACTGTTCCTGCCAAGCTACACCGCGGTCGCCTGGTATCACCACAAGCTCCCCAACCAGCCGGCGGAGCTGCAGCCGCTGCTGCAGCAGGTGCAGCAGTTCGCGCTCGGCGACTACGCGCGCGCGCTGGACGCGGGCAACACGCTGAGCGCCAGCCAGTTCGACGCCATCGCGGAAAAGCTGCACACCTACACCGGCCTGAGCACCGCCTACATCGAGAAGGCCAATTTGCGGGTGAGCGCCAGCCAGTTCGAGCACGAGCTGCTGAACGATGATGACACCACCGTCGGCCGGCTGGATGCCCGTTTCACCGGTCCGACCATGGACCCACTGAGCGAGGTGGCCTATTACGATCCGCAGTCCGCGGCCATCAGTTCCGCCTACGTGTCGGCCTTCAACGATTACGTGCACAAGACACTCAAGTTCGGCCGCGACCGGCGTTACATCCCCGAGACCTACCACAAGTGGGACTGGACGCACAAAAACCGCACCACCGGCCAGACCTGGCCAGGCACGCTGAACGTGGCGGTGGACCTGGCGGACGCCATGAAGTACAACCCGGATCTGCAGGTGCTGGTGAACAGCGGCTATTTCGATCTGGCCACGCCCTACTTTGCCACCGATTACACCATGGACCACCTGCCGATTCCCAAGGACCTGCAGAACCACATACACATGAAATACTACAATTCCGGCCACATGGTGTACGTGCATGTGCCGGCGCTCAAGCAACTGCACGACAACGCCGCGGCGTTCATCAAGAGCACCGATAACCTGCAATAACCGGATATGCCGCGGATGAAATACAACAGGGCTCTGAGGAGCCCTGTTTTTTGTAACTTACGGCATCCAGCCAGACAAACATCCGAGAGAAATCCCCTCGCGCGCAAAGCGCCCCCCTTTGCAACGGGGGTTGGGGGATTTCAAGAGCGCCGCGCAGTTACCGTCGTACATTTTGTTGGACGTTCTTGAAACCTGTCTCAAAATCCCTTTGCCCCGAGCGCAATGCGGCAAGCGCGAAGTCCAAGAGTATCAGAAAACGGGATTTCCGCTGTCGCAACTTCGCGGAGCAGCGCTCCACTACGTCCAACACGAACGGTTCGAAATTTTGAGATTGGTTGCAGTCAATCCTTGGTGTCGGCCGCGAGCGTACGGCTGCGCCAGTGGCCCCAGATCAGGATCAGGAATCCGATACCCGCCACCACGCCGGCGGCCCACAAGGGCACACCCGGCCGGCCGAGCAGCAGCGCGCCGCTTATAATCAGGGCGCCGCCCGCCACCGCGTGATACACGTGACGCACGCGGTGACGCACCGATTCACGCAGGCTCTTCAGCTCGGCGCTGTCCATGCCGACCCGCAGCTTGCCCTCGGACAATTGCTCCAGAATCGCGTTGACTCGGCCCGGGGTTTCCAGCACCAACTCGCGCAGCGCCGGCAGGTTGGCGCGCAGACGCCGCAGCGTGGCCTTGAGGCCCATCTGCTCCCGCACCCAGTCTTCCAGAAACGGCTTGGCGGTTTTCCACAAATCCAGATCCGGATACAGCTCACGGCCCACGCCCTCGATGTACAGCAGGGTTTTCTGCAGCAGCACCAGTTGCGGCTGCAGCGGCATGTTGAAACGCCGTGCGGTCTGAAACAACCGCAACAGCAGGTTGCCGAAGGAGATGTCCTTGAGCGGGCGGTTGAAGATCGGCTCGCACACCGTGCGAATGGCGCTTTCGAACTCGCTGACGCGTGTACCGGCCGGCACCCAACCGGAATCCACGTGCAGCTCGGCCACGCGCCGGTAGTCGTGGCGGAAGAATGCCAGGAAATTCTCCGCCAGATAGCGTTGATCACTCTCCGTGAGTGCGCCGACGATGCCGAAATCCACCGCCATGTAGCGCGGATGCTTCGGGTCGTGCACGTCCACGAAGATGTTGCCGGGGTGCATGTCGGCGTGAAAGAAATTGTGCTTGAACACCTGGGTGAAAAAGATTTCCACGCCGTTCTCGGCCAGCCGCAGCATGTCGGTGCCGCGCGCCTTGAGCGTGGCCACGTCGCTCACCGGCACACCGTGAATGCGTTCCATCACCATGACGTTGCGCCGGATGAGTGGCCAGTAAACCTCGGGGACATACAGCAGCTGCGAGCCCTCGAAATTGCGCTTGAGCTGCGCGGCATTCGCCGCTTCGCGCATCAGGTCGAGTTCGTCGAGGATGGTCTTCTCGTACTCGGCCACCACTTCGCGCGGCCGCAGCCGGCGCGATTCGTGCCAGTAGCGTTCCGCCAGCCCGGCCATCAAATACAGCAGTTCCAGGTCCGCGCGGATCACGCGTTCCACGTCCGGGCGCAGCACCTTGACGACGACGGCACGCTCGTCTTTGAGGCGTGCGGCATGCACCTGCGCGATGGACGCCGAGGCGAGCGGTGTTTCGCTGAATTCCTCGAACACTGCCGTGACCGGCTGGTCGAGCGCCTTTTCCACGATCAGGCGCGCTTCGCGGCCGGGGAACGGCGGCACCCGATCCTGGAGCTTGGCGAGTTCGTCAGCGACATCGTGCGGCAGGAGGTCGCGGCGCGTGGACAGCATCTGGCCGAACTTCACAAACACCGGCCCGAGATCCTCGAGTGCGCGGCGAATGCGTATGCCGCGCGCGACATTACGGCGTCGCAGCCAGTAAAACGGAGAAACATAGATGAGGAAGCGGACCGGACGGAAGATATGCGCCGAGAGGATGATTTCATCCAGGCCGTGACGCGCCAGCACGAAGCTGATGCGCATAAGCCGCAGCGTCTGGCGCGGCGTGATCATGCGCGCACGCTCCGGTACGCGCTGTGCGCAATGTGTCGCGCCCCCGCCTTTGCAAAATCCCCCTCTTTCGCACTTCGCAATCCTGCTGCGTGTGAAAGTCCGGGGCAGCCATCCATGGCTGCCCGCTCGGCACTCCGTGCTTCGCCCCCCTTTTTCCAAAGGGGGAAGCGTGGATATTGATGGGCACAGGCGTTCGCGGATTGCATTGCGTCAGCTCTTGCGGTGTTGTCCCGCCAGCCGTTGCACGCGCGCCGCCAGGCGTTCGGCATCGTTCCTCAAGCGGTCCACAGAGTCGAGGAAATCCTCGACCTCGTGTCGCGGCGGCAGCGCGCCGCTTTCGTATTGCAGGTATTCGGCGAGGTCCTGTGCCAGTCGCGCGCCTGCGTCCCGGCCCCAGCGCAGCAGGCCGCGCGCCAGGTTGCCGATCTGGTGCGCGGCCACATCGCCCACGTAACGCGACAGGAGTTCTTCCCAGTCAAGGTCCGCCTGCTTCAGCAGGCGGGAAAATATCTGGCCGGTTTCAGCATCGCCGTTCAACTCGATGCCGCGCGGCGGCGTATCGCCGCGTTTCAGGGCGGCTTCCAGCAGCGCAAAACTCGGCGCGCGCACCGTCAAGTCAATCCTGCCCTCATGTTCGGCGCGCACCGCGAGCTGTTCCGCCTGCGGCAGAAAATACAGCTTGAATGGCAGCTCCTTGAGTTCCAGGGCGATGACTTTACCGTCGAGCTGCTTGAGGTCGCGGACTGCGGCGCTCGAGCCGGCGAGGGCCTGCCGCAACGCCAGTTCCACGGCGGGCGCGAGCAGCGCGGCGAGCGCCGGCGCGCTCACAAGCGGTAACCGCGATGCAGAGCCACGATGCCGCCGCTCAGATTGAGATAGTCGCAGCGCTCAAAGCCCGCCGTCTGCATCATCTGTTTGAGCGCTTCCTGATCCGGATGTACGCGGATGGATTCGGCGAGATAGCGATAACTGGCTTTGTCGCGGGCGATCACTCGGCCGAGTTGCGGCAACACCGCGAATGAGTACAGATCGTAGAGCGGCTTCAGGCCGGGCACGATGGGTTTGGAAAATTCCAGCACCAGCAACCGGCCGCCGGGCTTGAGCACGCGGTACATGCCGGTGAGCGCCGCCTCCTTGCGTGCGACGTTGCGCAGGCCGAAGGCGATGGTAATGCAGTCAAAGTGCTGGTCGGGATACGGCAGATGCTCGGCGTCCGCCTGCACATAGTCCATGTTGCCGGCGACACCCGCGTCCACGAGCCGCTCGCGGCCGCGCTCCAGCATCACTTTGTTGATGTCGGCCAGCACCACGCGGCCCTTGGCGCCCACCTGTTTCACCAGGCCGCGCGTCAGATCGCCGGTGCCGCCGGCCAAGTCCAGCGCTGTCTGGCCGGGCTTCAGGCCCGTCTGGCTGAGCGCAAAGCGTTTCCACAGGCGATGGATGCCGAACGACATCAGGTCGTTCATCAGATCGTAACGGCCGGCCACGGAGCTGAATACCTCGCCCACGCGCCGCGCCTTGTCGGCCAGCGGGATTTGTTGGTAACCGAAGTGCGTGGTTTGCTCGCTATCCTGGCTCATGGCGTGAATCTGCGTTTTACAGCATTCTAGCAGTCATTGCCCGGAATCAAGGAGCCAGACACATCCCTTTATAGTCATTCCGGCGGAAGCCGGAATCCAGTCGTTTTTAATAATCTGGACACCGGCTTTCGCCGGTGTTACGAATCAATCAGAGTTCCTCTAAGCGTTTTTGCGTTGATACCCCGCGTCTTTGAGACGCTTGAGATAACGCGTCCAGTTCTGTTCGTGGTTCTTGCCGAGATCGTAGAGCACCGGCCAGGAATACAGGCCGGTGTCGTGGCCGTCGTCGAAGATCAGGCGCACGGCGTAACTGCCGACCGGTTCGATGCCGGTGATTTTCACATTCTCCTTGCCAATTTGCAGAATCTCCTGCCCCGGACCGTGACCACTCACCTCAGCGGACGGCGAGAATACCCGCAGATATTCAAACGGCAGCGCGAATTTCTCCCCGCTATCGAAGCTCACCGTCAGCACGCCGGCGGATTTGCGCAGCCGGATCTCGATGGGATGCCGGACCGCGGTACTCACAGTATGTACCGGCTCAGATCCTCGTTCTTGACCAGCTCGCCCACCTGTTTGTCGACGTAGGCGGCATCAATCGTGACGTGCTTGCCATCCTTGTCGGCGGCCTGGAAGGACAGGTTCTCGAACAGGCGCTCCATGACGGTATGCAGGCGGCGTGCGCCGATATTCTCGGTGCCCTCGTTGACCTCGAAGGCGACCTCCGCGATGCGGCGCACGCCGTCCGCGCTGAACGCCAGCTTGACGCCCTCGGTAGCCATGAGCGCCTTATACTGGGTGGTGAGCGCCGCATCCGGCTCGGTGAGAATGCGCACGAAGTCCTCGGTGGTCAGCGCCGAAAGTTCCACGCGGATCGGCAGCCGGCCCTGAAGTTCCGGAATCAGGTCGGACGGCTTGGACATCTGGAAGGCGCCCGAGGCGATGAACAGCACATGGTCGGTTTTCACCGTGCCGTACTTGGTGGTCACGGTGGTGCCTTCGACCAGTGGCAGCAGGTCGCGCTGCACGCCCTCGCGCGACACGTCCGCGCCGTGCAGGTCGCCGCGACGCGCCACCTTGTCGATCTCGTCAATGAACACGATGCCGTTCTGCTCCATGTTTTCGAGTGCCGCAAGCTTGATCTCGTCCTCGTTGATCAATTTCCCGGCTTCCTCGTCTTCCAGCAGTTTGCGCGCTTCGCGCACCTTGAGCTTGCGCGTGCGCTTGCGACTCCCGCCCATGTTCTGGAACAGTCCCTGCAGCTGCTGGGTCATTTCTTCCATGCCGGGCGGCGCCATGATTTCCACGCCCACGTTGACCACCAGCTCCACCTCGATTTCGCGGTCTTCCAGCCCGCCCTCGCGCAGCAGCTTGCGGAACTTCTGCCGGGTGTCCGACTCGTCGGGCGGCAGAGGCTCGTTGGCAAAGCCGATGTGCTGTTTGCGCGGCAGCAACGCATCCAGGATGCGTTCCTCGGCGGCTTCCTCGGCGCGCGCCTGCACGTGGTGTTTGGCCTGTTCGCGCTCCATCTTGACCGCGGCCTCCGCGAGGTCGCGTACGATGCTGTCCACATCCTTGCCGACGTAACCCACCTCGGTGAATTTGGTGGCCTCCACCTTGACAAACGGTGCGTTCGCAAGCCGCGCCAGACGGCGCGCGATCTCGGTCTTGCCGACGCCGGTCGGGCCGATCATCAGGATGTTCTTGGGCGTGATTTCGTTGCGCAGTTGCGGCTCGACCTGCATGCGACGCCAGCGGTTACGCAGCGCAATGGCGACGGCGCGTTTCGCGGCCGTCTGGCCGACGATGTGCTTGTCGAGTTCCTGGACGATTTCTCTGGGTGTCATTTCAGACATGCGCACAATCCAGTGAGGGGTTAGGGGTGAGGAGCGAGGAGTTAAGAGACAAGGCGCAGTTATTCCCTATGCTTCCCGCCTCACCCCTCATCTCCTCACTCCTCACCGGTATCGGGGTTAAGCAATGATGCGGCATTTGTTACGTCAAAACCTCGATAGTGAGATTGCGATTCGTGTAAATGCAGATGTCCGCCGCGATGTTGAGCGCGCGTTCGACAATGGCGCGTGCGTCGAGTTCGGTGTTTTCGAGCAGGGCGCGCGCAGCGGCCTGCGCATACATGCCGCCCGAACCGATGGCCATGAGTCCCTGCTCCGGCTCGATGACGTCGCCGTTGCCGGACACGATCAGCGAGGCGCTCCTGTCGGCCACACACAGCAGCGCTTCCAGGCGCCGCAGCATGCGTTCGGTGCGCCAGTCCTTGGCGAGTTCCACCGCGGCACGCATCAGATTGCCGCTGTGCTTGCTGAGCTTTTCCTCGAAACGCTCGAAGAGCGTGAAGGCGTCGGCGGTGCCGCCCGCGAAACCCGCGAGCACCTGATCGTTGTACAGACGGCGCACCTTGCGGGCGTTGGGTTTCATCACGGTGTTGCCAAGCGTCACCTGGCCGTCGCCGCCCATGGCGACGCTGTTGTTGCGGCGCACGGAAAGAATGGTGGTGCCGTGGAGTTTGGCCATGTAATGGGTTCCGGGAAAGCTGACTGAATTCAAACGTTCGTTTATCGGTTTAGCGCCGTGACTGGTGAGAAGTGAGGGGTGAGGCGAAAATCAGACTTTTGCATTTTACCCCTAACACCTTACTCCTCACGCCTCACTTCTTCTTGCGCGCACGCGGATGGGCCCGGTCATATGTGCGGGCAAGGTGCTGGAAATCAAGGTGCGTGTAAACCTGCGTGGTGCTGACATTGGCGTGTCCCAGCAGTTCCTGCACGGCACGCAGGTCGCCGCTCGATTCCAGCAGATGACTGGCAAAGGAATGCCGGAACAGGTGCGGATGTATTCCCTGGGCCACGCCTTGGGCGCGACCCCAGCGCCGCAATCGCGACTGCAGGGTGCGCGGGCTCAGGGGACCGCCGCGCGGCCCGACGAACAGCGCCTGGTCTTCGGGCTTGGCCAACTGGCTGCGGACCTTGAGCCAGTCCTGCAGCGCGCCAAGGGCCTTGCGCCCGACCGGAACAATGCGGGTTTTCGCGCCCTTGCCGGTCACGCGCACTTCGGCGGCACCGGGATCAATCGCGTGCCGCTCCAGCGACAGCAGTTCCGCGAGCCGCAATCCCGAGGAGTACAGCAGCTCCATGATGGCGCGGTCGCGCAGCGCCTGCGGATCGTCGCCCTGGATGGTTAGCAGCTGCGCCATCTGGTCGGCGTCGAGCGTGGCCGGCAGGCGCCTTTGCGCCTTGGGCGCAGACACACCATTGGCCGGATTGTTGCGCACCGCCCGTTCGCGCAGCAGGTAATTGTAGAAACTGCGGATCGCGGCCAGCTGGCGTTGCAGGCTGCGCGGCGCCAGGCCCTGACGATGGCGTGCACTCACGAACGCACGCACATGGTGGATGTCCACCGCGCCCCAGTCGTTCACCTGCTGCTGTTCACAGTAGCGCCGGAAGCTGTCGAGGTCGCGCGTATAGGCCGCCGCCGTGTGGACGGAGAGGCGACGCTCGTGGGCAAGATGTCCAATGAAATTCCGGATTGCGGCGTCGAGCGGCGCGCTCATCCCGGCCAAAGCGGCTGGATGGCCGCCGTCACCAGCTCGCCGATGCGGGCGAGGAATGCGGTGCCGAGCGTCGGGCCGAAACGGTCGGCTTCATGGCTGCCGACCGCGAGCAGGCCGAGCTTGCCCTGCGCGCCGAGCGGCATGAGCGCGAGCGAGGTGATGCGCTCGGCCTGCGTGCCGAACAGGAATTCGAGCTGTGGGGTGCGCAGCCGACCGACGTAAGGTTTGCCGGCCTTGAGGAATTCGTGAAGTTGCCCGAGACCCGCATCTCCGGGTTGCAGCCAGCGTGCCGGACCGGCATCCGGATTGTCCTTGCGCTCGCTGATCAGGAACAGGCTGACTTCGTCGGCGCCGAAGCGGTTATGCAATTCCTCCTGCACCGCATACAGGCGGTCGGCAAAAGTCTGGAATTCGAGCAGCGCCAGCGCCAGCCGGTGGATGCGCTCGATGAGCGCGTCGTTGCCGCGCGCCACCTCGATCAGATCCACGAGCTTGCGTTCCATCTGGCGGTGCTGCTGGCGCAGCACCTCGACCTGGCGTTCGATCAGCGAAACTGCATGGCCGGCCGGGTGCGGCACCTTGAGCTTGGCGAGCACGTCCACATGGCTTTCGAAAAATTCCGGATGCTGGACCAGATAATCGGTGACGGAATCTTCCTGTTCGGTGTGATCCCGCAGGCCGGACTTGTGCTCGATGCTCATAATTCGATGGTTCCGTCGTACACCCGATTGGCAGGACCGCGCATCCACATGGGCTGACCCTCGCCGGGCCAGCTTATCACGAGCCGTCCGCCGCGCAGTGCGACTTCCACGCTCTCGTCCAGCCAGCCGGCGAGCCTGCCCCAGGCGGTGGTGGCGCACGCGCCCGAGCCGCACGCCAAAGTTTCACCGGTGCCGCGTTCGAACACCCGCAGCTTCACATGCGTGCGGTCCAGCCATTGCGCGAAGTTGACGTTGACGCGTTGCGGAAAGCGCAGATGGCGTTCGATCCTCGGGCCGAGTTCCGCGACCGGCGCGATGTCCACGTCCGGAAGGTCGAGAATCGCATGCGGATTGCCCATGGAGACTACGCCGATCTCGTAATTGCGGCCGTCCACATCCAGCTCGTAGGTGAGCGCGCGCTCGCGCGCCTCGAAAGGAATGCGTGTCGGCTCGAATTCCGGCACGCCCATGTTGACGCGCACGCTGTCGAGGTCGCTCACGTCCGCGACGAGCACGCGGCCGGAGGATTCCAGGCTGAGCTGCGGACCGCGCGCCCGACCGTTTTCTACCAGCAATCGGCTTACGCAACGCGCACCGTTGCCGCACTGTTCCACTTCGCCGCCGTCGGCGTTGAAGATGCGGTAGTGCGCGGTGTGCGACTTGTCGCGCGGCGCTTCGAGCAGCAGCAACTGGTCAAACCCCACGCCGGTGCGCCGGTCGGCAAGCTGTTGCACGCGCTGCGTATCAAGGCGCAGCGGCCGGTCCAGGGCATCAATCACCATGAAGTCGTTGCCCAGACCTTCCATCTTGCTGAAAGGGATTTTCATGCGTGTGTTCCGCTCATCAGGGAGCGGTAGTCTTTGTATATACAACGGTCCATGACCACCATGATACCGGCCTGGCGGGCGCGCTCCGCAGCCGGCTCGTTGACCACGCCTTCCTGCAGCCACAGCGCCGGCGCGCGTATGGCGATGCAATCGTCCACGATTTTGTCCACATACTCGGGCGCCCGGAATACGTCCACCAGGTCCACCGGACCGGGCAGCGAGCGCAGGTCCGGCCAGGCCTTCTCCCCCAGCACCTCATCCACCGCCGGCCGCACCGGGACGATCTGATAGCCGAAATGCTGCAAGGCCCGCGCCACGCCGTGGCTCGGCCGTGCCGGATTGGGCGACAGGCCGACCATCGCGATGCGCCGGATGCGTTGCAGCAGTGCCCGGATTTCCTCGGCCGGCGGGTTGCGGAAGCTCATGCGTGTACCGGAATCAGGGTGCGCGATGCCTCCATTATAGGCATGACCCTCTGCGGTCCTGCTGGCGGCAAGCCCGGCCGGCGGGCGGGCGTACCGCACGCGCCATCGGCGTCTATACTGAATCCGGTCAAAGGGGGCAAAAAACGACTAAACAGGGACACGTCTTGAGGAGGCCCACATGCGCACGATCATGGTGATAAACGCCAAGGGCGGCTGCGGCAAATCCACGCTTGCTACCAACATTGCCGGCTATTTCGCCAGCAATTGGGACGCGGTCACGAGCTTGGCGGACTACGATCCGCAGGCCTCCAGTCTGGATTGGCTGGCGCGCCGCCCGCCGGAGCGTGACAGGATCCACGGCGTGGACGCGCACAAATACGGCCTCACGCATCTCGACCGCTACACCGATTTCCTCATCATTGATGCGCCGGCCCGTTCCCACGGCTCGGAACTCACACAGATGGTGCGGCATGCGGAAACCATCGTGGTACCGGTGCTGCCTTCGCCCATAGACATCGGCGCGGCCGCCAAATTCGTCACGGAACTGCTGGATGTGGGCAAGGTGGAACGCCGCGAAGTGAAAGTTGCGGTGGTCGCGAATCGCGTGCGTGAGAATCTGCTGATTTACGAGGAGCTGGAAAAATTCCTCAACACGCTCAAGGTACCGGTGATCGCGCGCCTGCGCGATACCCAGAATTACATCCGCGCCTACACCCGCGGACTCGGCATCCACGAACTGCCGGAATATCTTTCCTGGCCCGATCAGGAACAGTGGGAGCCGCTGGTTGAATGGCTGGAAAGCCGGCGCAGCCGGCCGGCAGTCTGAACGGAAATACTGAAGCGTCACGGGATTATTTATGGGTTTCTTAGTTCGTGCCCCCTCGCCATCACCGTCCAGTGAATCTTGTCTGTTGAATACTCCCGTCGGTATTCGATGGTCTTGGGTGTCGTGAAGACATTGACCACGCGGAAATAAACCGTTTTGCCTTTGTTGTTATATTCCCAGGGGAAAATCCAGACATTGCCCTTGATAATGAGCTGGCCGGCGGGTCCGGGATCATCGCCATTCACGGGAACTGAAGACACGCGATAAACGCCGGCTTTGCTGTCGTAGGTGTACACACTCAGCACCGGTGCGGGTTTGCCGTTCACGGTCTGGTGAACGACGTAGAAATCTCCGCTGCGCCAGCAGTCATTGTGAATGGTGTCGGTTTCGTGGCCGGCTGTACTGTAAGAAGTATTGAACTTTTCGGTCTCGCCTTTCCAGGTGCCGGCGTAGGCGGCGATCTTGTCCAATCCCGCCGGTGCGGATGCGGCCATGGCGAATGTGGAAGTGAAGAACAACGCGATAAACAAGGACATCCGGAATAATTTGTTCACGACTGGCTCCCGTCAGTATTGGCGGCGGCTGCGTCGGTTGTGGTTCCGCTTTCCGGCTTGTCCTCCGGCGACGTGTCGAGAAATTCCTCCGCCAAGGCCCAATAGACCGGCCGGCGGCACACAAGTTTCGAGGCGCCCAACGCGATCAACGCCGCCGCCAGGATCGGGAAAATCATCGCCTGATCGTTGACCATTTCCATCACGATCACCGCAGCGGTAAGCGGCGTCTGCACCACACCGGTGAAATAACTCACCATGCCGAGCAGCACTACCGTGGCCACCGGCGCGAACGGCATCAGCGGGGCCAAGTCCGCGCCCAGGCCCGCGCCGGCCGCGAGTGCGGGCGAGAACAGGCCGCCGGGAATGCCACTGTAATACGACACCAGATTGGCAAGAATTTTGTAGAAGGGGAAACCGAAACTCATGGCGGCATCGCCGGTCAACACGTGGCGCGCCTGGACGTAGCCGGTGCCATAGGTGGCGCCGTGCGATATCAAACCGATCACCGCGATCAATAAACCGCAACCAAGCGCAATCAGCAGCCAGTATTTACCGAACAGCGGACGCAGCTTGCGCATGCCGCTAATCAGCACCTGACTGTAGAGACCGCCGAGCAGACCGCCGATGGCGCCGCAAATTGGCACGGCAATCCAGTCCTTTGCGTGCGTGAAGCTCGCACTGGTGACGCCGAAATAGGTGTAATTTCCAAGGATGCCGAGCGCCACCACACCGGAGATGATCACCGCCACCAGCAACATGCCGGTGGCTTTCTCCTCGTAGAAGCGCGCCATTTCCTCTATGGCGAAAATGATGCCGGCGATCGGTGTATTGAACGCGGCAGCGATGCCGGCAGCGCCGCCCGCCGTAATCAGGCCGTGACGCAGGTAGTTCGGCGGAAATTTAGTGAAACGCCCCAGCGAATACATCACCGAGGCGCCGATGTGCACCGTTGGTCCCTCGCGGCCGATGGAAGCACCGCCGACGAAGCCCAGCAACGTCAGCAGGATTTTGCCGAAAGCGATGCGCAGCGACAGCACGTTGCGGCGCATGCGGTCGTTGCGGCTGCGTAGCGCGGCAATGGCCTGTGGAATACCGCTGCCCTGGGTGCTGGGAAACACGTAGCGGGTGAGAAACAGCACCAGCACCAAGACCAGCGGCGACAGTAGAAAAGTCCACCAGCGCGAATGGTCCAGGATGCGCTCGTGCAATCCCATCACCCAGTTGCTGGCAAGCGTGAAGCCCGCGGCCACGCCGCCGACCACGAATGCGCCCGACCAGAAGATCAGCCGCGTTTTCCAGTCGCGGACCGAGAGATAACCCAAGAGTCTGTGAGGCATTCGGTTTTCTTCTGAGACAAACGCCGAAGCGGCGTCGGTGGCTGCAGATTGTAACCCTGGGTCGTCGCACGCAGCCGTCACGCAGCGGAGTTTCCGCGCAAACCCGATGGATGCGGCCGCTGTACCCCCTTGCCACTCACAACGCACCGACGCGAGCGGGCGGCGATAAACTGCGCGCATCTTGTATAATATCCTGCTCGCAATCCCAAAAAGCTTCACTTTTCCGATGCGTTGGCTACTTCGGCTCGATAGAACGGCGCGCCTGGTAATTCTCAGCCTTGTCCTGGGTGTCGTGGGTGGAGCGGGAGCACAACTCTTTCTCTGGTTGTTGCATCTCGGCGAGGCGCTGATTTACACGCCGATTACCGGTGCGCACTTTCTATCGGTCAAGTCGGCGCTCGCCCTTGAGCAGGCCCCGGCGTATCACTTGAATTGGCGCATCCCGCTGGCCACTACGGCCGGCGGGTTATTGGCCGGTTTTCTGGTATATACGTTTGCTCCCGAGGCCGAAGGCCACGGCACGGATGCGGCAGTCAAGGCCTTTCATCAGACCAAAGGGCTGATCCGGGCGCGGGTTCCGCTGGTCAAGACCATTGCCAGCGCAATTACCATCGGTTCCGGTGGTTCGGCAGGACGAGAAGGCCCAACGGCGCAGATCGCGGCCGGAGTCGGATCCATTCTTGGGAAATTGCTGCGCCTGCCGGAGGACGAGCGCCGTTACATGGTGCTCATGGGCATGGCGGCAGGCCTCTCGGCGATCTTCAAAAGCCCGCTCGGGACGGCGATTTTTTCCGTGGAAATTCTCTACTCCGGCATGGCGTTCGAGGGTGCTGCGCTGCTGTATTGTGTGATCGCGGCAGCCGTGGCGTACGCCATCACCGGCGCCATCGAGGGCTGGTCGCCGCTGTTCATTCTGCCTACCGAAGGGTTTGGCGCCGCCGGTGATCTTGCCTGGTATGGCGTTTTGGGCGTGATTTCCGGACTGGTGGCGGCGTTGCTCCCCACGGTGTTTTACGGAATACGCGACCAGTTCCACAAGTTGCATATCCCCAACCACTTCAAGCCGGCCCTCGGCGGCCTGGTCGTCGGAATCATCGGCATTTTCCTCCCGGAAGTCCTTGGCGGCGGTTACGGATACATGCAACTCGCGTTGCAAGGCGGCACAGCGATCGCGCTGTGGCTGCTGTTGCTGCTGGCGCTGTTCAAGATTGTCACGCTGTCCCTCACCATCGGATCCGGGGGTTCCGGTGGGGTGTTCGCACCGAGCCTTTATATAGGCGCAATGCTGGGCGCGGCGCTGGCCATGCTGTTGCACATGTTTGGAATTACCAGCATCAGCTCCACGGGCATGGCGGTAGTCGGCATGGCCGCGGTATTTGCCGGTGCCGCACGCGTACCCATCGCCACCCTGGTGATGGTGGCGGAAATGACCGGAGGTTATCACCTCATCATGCCAACGATGCTGGCGGTGGCGCTGAGTTATCTGGTGCAGTTCGGTCTCACGCGCCATGCAAAATATCCAACGCTTTACGAAGCCCAGGTCGTCGCGCCAATCGACAGCCCCGCGCACCTTGAGCTATATACCCAGGTGGCAGGAGATTTGCTGCGTCACCGTGACGTACGTTTGGATGAGGACATTCTGGCGTCGCAACTTGCCAATCAGGCCGGAAGCGTGGCGGGAATCCGGCTGGGCGGCACTCACGAACGCTTGTACCGCATGCGCCTCGAAGCCGGTTCGCCGCTGGCAGGGGTGCAAATTCGCAGTCTCGGCATTAACGATCTGTTGATCCTTGCGATACTGCGCAGCGACCGCCAGATTGTTCCCGGCGGCGGCACGGTGTTGCAGGTCGGCGACGAGCTGGTAATCGCGGCTGTTCCTCATGCCATGACGGTGTTCCGCGAAAAGGCGGCGCCCAGCTCAAAGCCAAACGCCACCCCCCCCTGAAGTACCGCACTATCGGAGTTCGGCAACATTGCAGGGGCAGGAGACGCGAGAATGGCCGCATTTGCTTCGCGATGCCTAGTCAGGCCGTGCCGCTGGCTGGTGCAGGCCATACCTCATTACTAGCCTGCGTATCGTCCTGTGCACTTGAGAGAATGCCGTGACAGATAAGCAATACGAAGCTGAAGTGCTCGCTTGGCGAGCGCGGCGCTTGAAAAAACTGACCGACGACGACGGCTGGACCACGCTCGTGGGCCTGTTCTGGCTGGAGCCAGGTGAAAACAGCTTCGGCCGCGCGGCCGACAATCGCATCGTAATGGAATATCCCGGCCTGCCGGAACAGGTAGGCACGTTTCAGGTGGCGGGCCGCGAGGTACGTTTCGTGGCGGCGCCCGGGGTCAACGTTCTGCACAACGGCCGGCCGGTACACGCCATGGGTCCACTGGAAGACGACGCCACAGGCGTGCCGACTGTGCTGAGCTGTGGCAGCGTGAGCATTTACCTCGTGGAGCGCAGCGGCCGGCTGGGCATCCGCGTCAAAGACAGCCGCGCCGAGACACGCATGCATTTCCGCGGCCTGGAGTATTTCCCGGTTGATCCCAAATGGCGGATCGCGGCACGCTTCGAGCCATATTCGCCTCCGAAGAAAATACCCATCACCACGGTGCTGGGTATGGAAGAGAACATGCCGTCGCCCGGTGCGCTGGTGTTTGAAGTGGAGCGCGCAACCTGCCGCCTCGATGCAGTATTGGAATCCGGGGAGCGAGACTGGTTTGTGATGTTTGCCGACCGCACCAACGGCAAGCAGTCCTATGGCGCCGGCCGGTTTCTGTACGTTGCGCCGGCGGCGGACGGCTGGACCGTGATTGACTTCAACAAGAGCTATTCACCGCCCTGCGCCTTCAGCGCCTTCGCCACCTGCCCGCTGCCACCACCGCAGAACCGTCTGCCCATCGCGGTCACCGCGGGCGAATTGAAGTACGCCGGCGTTGATCACTGAGGGAAAACAGCACCTTGTTCCGGTGATGCTTTACATCACATCTGAAACGCGGCGCTCAACTCGATGAAGCGCGCCGGCAGAATGTAGGACTGGCTGTTGCCCAGCTCACTGTTGGAAATCGGGGGCCGCTGATTGTTGAGATTACGGCCGTCGAGCCTCAGGGTCCATTTCTCAAAGCGATAGCCGATGCCCACGTCGTAGGTGACGAAAGCGGGGGTGGAAACGGTATTCTCCGGATCGAAGTAACGTTGGCCGGTATAGCGCACCAGGAGCGAACCGATCCAGCCGTGCTCCGGCATGTAGAACAGACCGGTGGAGAACAGATCGAGCGGTGACATCTCCAGCCGATGGCCGGCATCTTGTACCAAACCGGTGGGCGTCTGGTTGATGAAATTGCGGTAAGTGGCATCGTGGTAGCTGTAAGCCAGCTGCCAACGCCAATCCTGGTTCAAGCGCCAATCTGCGGCCAATTCGATCCCCTTGAAGCGGTTCTGGCCGCCGTTGGCGATGCCGGGCAGGCCGTTCACATCCGTCGAGATCACCGTGTTGTTCATATTGGTCAGGAACGCGTTTGCCTCCCAGTCGAGGCGGCCTTGCCACAGCTTGCCCTTGAGTCCGGCTTCAAAGGATTGAGCAGTCTCGGGTTCCAGGATATTCGGCGTGTACTCCGGCCCGAAATCGGTGGCTGCGGGCTTGAAGGTGTTGCGGTAATTACCGTAAACGACCAGGTCATCCGCGCCGCTCTGCCAGGCGGTGTAGCCCAGCGCCACGATTCCGGAAAAACGCGTATCGCTGCGGTGATCGCCGCCGGACTGCGGTGTCTGGGCCGGGTCGGTGGGAAACAGCGTGGCGCTCCGGGATTCGAGGTCATGATTAAGTTGCAGGCCGAGGTTGAAGTCCCAGCGCGGCGCAAACGCCCAATCGGCCTGCGAATACAGCCCGAAGAAGCGGCGCGTGTCCTGCATGCCGGTGGACTCGTCCACCGGTACCGAGGTGCTGGCGGGCGGATTGGCGCCGTCCGGCGCGATGAAATACTCGAAATTGGCGCTCTGTTCCTGCCCCGAGCCGTACAGATAGCTGAAACCCGCGACCAGCTCGAAATCATCCCGGAGCGAGAAAGTCAGGTGGCTGTCGAAATAGATATCCGTGTGGTCCTGGCTCTGATTGAAGCCGTCCGCATTGGGCAGGCCGTTGTTGGTCAACTGGTCCGAGCGCAG
>JAGXAZ010000105.1 GCA_018971365.1 Gammaproteobacteria bacterium
TTTAGTCTCGAGCGGCGTCACGAAGTAGTTCAAGGGCGCGTAATTGAACCTATGCGCGGGCGTCCAGTTGGTGAAGTTGCTCAGTTGCGGGTTGTTGCTCGGGGTGGCGGTCAGGGTCATGTCGCAGCTGCCGTAGGAGTGCGAGGCCGGGTTGTACGGCGCGCAGGTGCCCGTCCCAAAGGTCTTGCCGGCAAAGCCCGTACCCACGAAAAAGAATCGGCCGTCCGGCGCACCGGAACTGCCACCGCCCTGCGTCCAGATGGCTTCCTTGGACTGCACGCGGCTGCCCGCCCAGATGGGCTGCTGGTTGGTATAACCAGCGTTGAACACCACGCCCGCGCGATCGCTCTGCGAGCCGATGGTGAAGTCGTACTGCTGAATCTTGCCGTCCCAATGGTTAAAGCCGCCCGACGAAGGCAGAGCGACAGACGAATTCGAGGTGAAGGCGCTGTAGGTGTTGTGATAGATGCCTATGTAGGCATGCGCCTCGGCACCGTTGTAGTTCTTGAGGGTGATGATGTTCACCACGCCTGCGATGGCGTCGGAACCGTAAATGGCCGAGGCACCGTCCTGCAGGATCTCCACGTGGTCAATCACCGACACCGGAATGGTGTTCAGGTCCACGATGCCGTTGAGTTGCGGGGTCCAGCGCCGGCCGTTCACCAGCACCAGCACGCGGTTGGAACCCAGATACCGCAGGTCAATGGATGTCGAGCCGTTGCCGCCGTTGTTGAACAGCGTGTTGATCGCCGCACCCGACTGCGTCAGGTTCTGCAGCACGTCACCGATGGTGGTCAGGCCGCTCTGCTGGATTTGCTGCGCGGTGATGATGGTTACCGGCTGCGCGGTCTCGACGTCGGTGCGCTTGATGCGCGTGCCCGTGACCTCGATCTTGCCGAGTTGCGCGGTATTGGCATTCTGGTTCTGATTCTGGTTATTGGCGGGGGTCTGCTGCGCCGCGCTTTGCGCGAACACCGCCGGTGCGGCCATGGCCGAGGCGGCTCCCGCCACCAGAGCGTAACGCACGGCTTTGCGAAGGTTGCTGTTCATCCGAAACTCCTGCGTGATTGGAGGGTTGGAAACTGCCGGGCCCTTGGCTGCGCTGGAGTGCGCAATGCGGGCCCATGTAATGGAAATTTTCCCGTTTTCCCCGAGGCCGGAGACAGGCTCCGCCTCGCCTAGCTGAGGGAAATATAGCACAGGGGATTCAAAATGGAAGGGTAATGTTGTAAATCATTAACAATATTTTCAACGGTAAACATCCGGCAGTGACAGGCTTTAGAGCCAATCTAAGCCCTTGGATTTGATTCGTGTTGCTTCGTAGCAACATTGGATACTCTGTGATTTTTGGCGGCATGCGATAGACTTGCCTGCGCCCGCCGCCAGCTCACCAAGTGCTTTGCCCAGTCCGGAATTGACACAGATGCCAGCCGACTTCACAAAAGCCGCAGCATCCAGCGCTGAGTCGGCTTGCCGATCCGGCCTGGAATTGCTGAGCCGCGGCGACTTCGCTGCAGCTGACAGGGAATTCGAAACCGCCATCTCCATGGCTCCGTCCATGGCGCAGGCGCATCTGGGACTGGGCAACAGCCTGCGGCGCCAGCGCAAACTCCGCGATGCCGAATCGGCACTGCGCCGTGCACGCACGCTGGACCCCAATCTGCGTGACGCCACTTACAGTCTTGCCTTTCTGCTGCATAGTGCGGGCCGGGACAGCGAGACGGCCGCTACCTTGAGGGAGCTGGCCGCACGCGAGCCCGCGGACCTTACACTGCAAAGGCAGGTGACCGGCCTGCTGATGGATTTCAACTGTTTCGAGGATGCCGCCCGCCTGGCGCGGAAGATTGCCGAGGCCGCGCCGGCCGCAGGTGCTTGGCAACGCCTCGGCGTATGCCTGCTGCAATCGCAGCGCCTGCCGGAAGCCGAAGAGGCGCTCAACGCGGCCGTTCGCAGCGACCCTCTGGCGGGGTTCGCCTACCTGCTCATGAGCCAGACCCGCCGGGCAACGAGGGCTGACCGGGCGAGGCTGGACGACCTGCAGGCCATTCTCGACAACAGCAAGATCACCGGCGAAGCGCGCGCCTGCCTGCATTTCGCCATGGGCAACTGGCTCGAAGATCTGGGTGATTTCAAAGGCGCATGGCAGCAGTTTTCAGCCGCCAACCGCCTGCGCCGCGACGCGCGGGCATTTGACCGGCTGGCATGGGAGGACTACTTCAAGGGCTTGCCGAAAACTGTCGAGCACGCGGATCGAATTCCAATCTCGGGACCGAATCCCCAACCCCTGTTCCTCATCGGTTTCCCGGGCGCCAACCCGGAGCTGCTGGCCTCACTACTCGCAACTCACCCCGCCGTGTCCAGCCTCGGCGTGAGCACCCAGGTGGATGGTCTGGCGCGCGCCTGTGAGCAGCTGGTGGACAAGGCGTACCCTGACTGCCTTGCAGATATTGAAGTCGCCCAGCTTGATGGCCTCGAACAGGGCGCGCGTGCCGATTGGCCCGAAAAGACCAAGGAGGCGCGGTGGGTTCTGGATGAAACTCCTTTGAATTTCCTGCATCTTGCACTGATTCAGCGGGTATATCCGGATTCACGCATCATTCATCAGCACAGGCAGCCCTGGGACGACTGCCTGTCCGCGTACCTTTGGCCGTTTCCCCATCCGAATCACGGCCATGTGCATGATCTTCAGGACCTCGCTTATTTTTACCGGCAATACTCGGCGCTGATGGATCGGTGGCAGGAATGTTTGCCGGCTCAAACCCTGTTGAAATTCCAGGCCAATTCCCGAGTGAACACACCTGCCACAGACGCTCAAGCAGTCTGGAAGTTTTTGGGACTGAATGTTGCGCCAGCCGCGGAGACCCGGCACCCGGCATCGAGACCCCTGCTGTCTGCCGATCCCCAGCGGCGTGACATTCCCGGGCGCTGGCGGAATTATCGCGAGTACCTAGCTCCCGTATTCGAGGCAGCGGGCCTGGAGCCTGACTGATGGCCGCCAACCCGCTGCCATCCGCCGAAATCCGCGCTCAGATTGCCCAAGCTGTTTTCCACCAGCAGCGGGGTGCGTATGCGGACGCGGAACGCCTGTTGCGCGCGGTCCTCGCCAGCGATCCTCACCAGCCTGACGCCCTGCACTATCTGGGCCTGCTCGCCTATCAGACGGGACGCCCGGAGCAGGCGGTGGAGTTGATGCAGCGCTCCATAACGGAAGCGCCCGGGAATGCCGCGTTTTATTACAACCTCGCAGGTGTACTGCAGAAACTCGACCGCGGCCAGGAAGCCGTGCCCTTTTACCAGCGCTGCCTGGATCTGCAGCACGGCAATGGCGATGCCTGGCAGGGCCTGGCCCAGACACTGCATGCGCTGGGGCACCCGGAAGACGCGGTGGCGTGCCTGGAGCACGCGGCCATCTATGCCCCGAATCACAGCGGGTGCTGGTCCGTGCTCAGCGAGATCCAGGACGCCCTCGGGATGCTTCCCGAGGCCTCGGCCGCTGCGCGCCGGGCTTCGGAACTGTCACCGGGCAGCCCCGAACTACGTGCGCGTCTAGGTGCACAGCTTATAAAGCAGGCGCGTTACGACGAGGCCCGCGGGATCCTGGACCAAGCCATCGCATCCGCACCGCGCCTCGCGCAAGCCCATTACGACCGCGCCACATTGGATGCCGTACTGGGAAACTTTGAAACCGCAGTTGCCGGTTTTGAAACCGTGCTTGAAATTGACCCGCAGTTCTATTCGGCCTGTTTCCATCTGGCCGCGATCCGGAAAATTCCCGCGGGCGACCCCATGATCGGCCGGCTGGAAGCCGCGGCGGCGCGCAATCAGTGGCGCGAGCCAGCCGAGGCCATCCACGTGCATTTCACTCTGGGGCGGATTCTTGAAGGTCAAGGCAAGTATGCGCAGGCGTTTGCACATTTCAGCGCCGGCAACCAGGCGCGCCATACGCTGCTGCATTACTCCGCGGCCGATCAGCGCGAGGTGATGCAGGGGCTAGCGTCGCTGTTCGACGCGGATTATCGGCAGCGCATGGCGGGAGCTGCGCACACCACCCATCTGCCGGTATTCATACTCGGCATGTCGCGCTCCGGAACCACGCTTACCGAACAAATCCTGGCGCGTCATCCCCAAGTGCGCGGTGGCGGTGAACTCAACTTCCTGCATGCGGCCTTGCGCCGGCGCCTGGGACGGGATTACCGCCTCGATTATCTCGCCGCGCTGCACAGCCTGAACGCCGCGGATCTGCACGACATCGGCACACAATGCCTCAATGAAATGCAGGCGCTGGATCCGGCGGCAGCGCGCATCACCGACAAGATGCCTTCCAATTTCATGGTTCTCGGCCTGCTGCACACGCTCTATCCGCAGGCTCGCATCATCCATTGCCGGCGCGATCCGCTGGACAACTGCGTGTCGCTGTACACCACGCTGTTTGAAACCGGCCACGGGTTCAGTTCAGATCTGGCCGAGCTGGGCGGCTATTACCGTATGTACACCGAGTTGATGCAGCACTGGCGTGCAATCCTGCCGCCGGGCGTGATGCTGGAACTGGATTACGAGGCACTGGTGAACGATACGGAAAACCAAGCGCGCCGCTTGCTGCAACATTGCGGGCTGGAGTGGCATCCCGCGTGCCTGCAAGTCGGTGAGTTGCAGCGCGGCATCCGCACCGCCAGTCTGTTTCAGGCACGCCAGCCCGTGTATCGCTCGGCGGTCGGGCGCTGGAAACACTATGAGCGTTTCCTCGGGCCGCTGAAAACCGCGCTCGGCATACCGAATTGACGGATATCCATTGATATACTTGCGCACCTTTCATATTGGCGCTGCCAGACACCCATGAATGAAGCCGTAAACACAGCCAACAGTCTGGAAACCGCACTGTTGACCACCGAGGACAACCTGGAAGGCCGGCGCAAGATCCTGCAGTTGCTGTTTGACGCGCGCGTGTACGTGGTGCTCGATCAGCCCTGGGACGGTCGCACGCTGCCGAGCACCGACATGCACCTGCTGCTGGTGAGCGACGGCAAGAACAGCCAGCAGGCGATGCTCGCGCTGTTCACCAGCCGTGAAAAATGCGCCGCGGTGCCCAAAGGCGATTCGCTGTTTGATCACCCGGTCGAAGTGGACGCCAAATGGGCCCTGCTCGGCGTACCCGAGGGCGCCGGCATTCTCGTCAATCCGAACTCGGCGCCGGCGTTCCGGGTCACGCCGGAGCTGGCGGCGGAATTGAGGGCCATCGCCCAGCGTCACCTCGAACAGCGCCTGCCGGGCGGCGCCGCACCCTCTGCCCAGCCATGAGCCTGCCCGCCGACAAAGCGCTGATTCCCGACGAACTGCAGCAGGCCGCTGAGTGCATGCGCATCGGCCAAGTCAGTGCCGCCGCCAGCCTGCTGGATCCCTGGCTGCAAAATCATCCGCAGGATTATCACGTGCTGCACCTCGCGGGTACGATTGCCATTGCCGAGAACCGGCATGCGGATGCCGTGGACCTTTTCCGGCGCGCCATCGCCGTGGCCCCCGACGCCGCAAATCAGGCCATGAGCTGGAACGGCGTAGGTCACGCCATGAGCGGCCTGCATCAAAACGCCCAGGCCGAAGAGGCATACCGGCGCGCGATGCTCGCCGATCCCGGACTTGTGACGCACGCCCTGGATTTCGCCCAGGCGTTGTCGGACGCGGGCAAACACCCGCTGGCCATGGACGTGCTGCAGGCCGCGATCCGGCGGCATCCCAGGGATCCCGCGCCCTGTGCGCGCCTTGGAAGTTTTCTGGTCAAGCAGGGCCGGCAGCAGGACGCGCTGGTGATGTTCGACATGGCCATGCGCTGCGATCCCCTGTACGCGCCCGCGCATTTCAATGCCAGCGTGGCGCTGGTGATGCTCGGCAAGACCGACGAGGCCTACAAGGCCTGCGACACGGCGCTCAAGCTCGATCCCAACATGACGGGGTATTACCAGTTGGCGGGACTCGGTGAAGTCAGCGCCGAACGCCTGGCAATGCTCGAATCGCGTGCCGCCGCGGATTCAGGGGCCGCAGTTGAAGCACGCATTGACGCGGGCTTCGCACTGGCGTCCGCCTACAACCGCCGCGGCGATCCCGAGCGCGCCTTCGGTTACCTGTCCGAGGCCAACCGCCTGAAGCGCGGCACCGTCCAGTTTGACGTCGAAATCGAGCGCGACCGCGTGCAGCGCCTCAAGGCGTTTTTCACCCCGGAGTTATTCGCGCGTTTTGCCGGCCGCGTGCCCTCCGCACTGCGCCCCATATTCATCATCGGCATGCCGCGTTCCGGCTCCACGCTGGTCGAACAGATGCTGGCTGGTCATCCGCAGGTGCAGGCCGGCGGGGAAATGCCGCACCTGCCCGTCATCTGCCACGCCGTAGGCGACATCTGGGGCGCGCGCGGCGCCGCCTCGCCGGGCAGCGATGAGCAGGTCGTCGCCGATCTCAACGATGCCGTGCGCCAATATGCGCAACTCACCGAATATCTGCAGCGCCGCCGCCAGCGCTTCACCGACAAACTGCTTGGTAATTACCTGATGCTGGGCATGATCGAGCTGATGTTCCCCCAGGCGAGCATCATTCATACGCACCGCAATCCTTTCGATACCTGCCTGAGCTGCTATGAGCGCTTGTTCACCTCGGAGCTGAATTACACCTACGATCTCGCGGATCTCGGCCGGCAATACTGCCTGTACGAAGAACTCATGGCGCACTGGCACGCGGCACTGCCCGCGGGACGGATTCTGGATGTGGAATATGAAGCGCTGGTGGCCGAACCGGAAACGGGCCTGCGGCGGATTCTTGAGCACTGCGGCTTGCCGTTTGATGCCGCCTGCCTCAAGTTTCACGAAGTCAGTCGCCCGGTCACCACGGCAAGCGCCGCTCAGGTGCGCAGACCCATATATCAGTCATCCGCCGGGCGCTGGCGTCTCTACAAAAACCATTTGCAGCCGCTGGCGGAAGCGCTGCAACGGCCGTTGCCGGCCAAGTAACCCGGCCGGAAATTCTCAGCCTTCGGCCCGTGCCTGCGCCTGCCGGCGCCGCAAGTCGTCGC
>JAGXAZ010000008.1 GCA_018971365.1 Gammaproteobacteria bacterium
ATCACGAATTTCACCTGATCCTGCGCATGCAGCACGGCCAAGTTGATGTACAGGTTGCGCGCAGATTCTCCCGAGCCGGGAGTTTTCAGGTCCATGACGCGCACTACGCGTGCATCAATGCCCGCAATCGACAAGGCGCCGCCGGTTTCAATGGACACCCGGTAGCCGGCATCGCAAAGTCGCGTGAGCAACCCCAGGCAGTTCGGCTGCGCCAGCGGTTCCCCGCCCGTGACGGTGACGAACTCCGGCCGATATTGCGCCACGTCTTTCAGGATCGCATCGAAGCTGCGCCACTCACCGCCGTGGAACGCATAAGCGGTATCGCAGTACTGGCAACGCAGCGGACAACCGGTGAGCCTGACGAACACCGTCGGCCAACCGACGCTGTCCGCTTCGCCCTGGATGGAATGGAAAATCTCGGTGATCCGCAAACGCTCGGTCACCGGCAGATCGTCGCGGCGCATACTTGCCGAATTCATGCGAGCGGAACTCAGCGTCAGTGACCCTCTTTGCGCATGCGATCCAGGCGCTGGCGTGCAAGTTTCGCCGCGCTGCTTTTGGGGTACTGCCGCAGGACGTTCTGCAGGGTTTTGCGCGCGACGCTGAACTTGCCGAGTTCGTATTGCGAATATCCCAGCTTGAGCAGCGCATCCGGCGCCTTGTTGGAATCCGGATAGCCCTGCACCACAGCCTGATAGTTCACTACGGCACCCTGGAAATCGCTCATCTGGTAATGCGCCTCACCCATCCAGAACTCCGCATTCGGCACCAGCGGACTTTGCGGATACTGCTGAATGAAATTGGTGAATCCATTGATCGCATCCTGATAGCGGCCCTGTTTCAGCAGGCTGAAATTCTGCTGGTAGGCCACTTGGTCACCGCCGGCGGCAGCGGATGCCGTACCCGCAGTCGGTACCGGCGCCGCACTGCTCGCGGCGGTCGCTCCAGTGCCCACGCTCAGCTCAAGCTTCTGCAAGCGCTTGTCGAGATCCGAATACAAATCCCGCTGTTGTTTGACGCTGAGTTGCTGATCGTGCTGCAGCACCTGGACATCTCCACGCAGTTCGTTGACCTGCTGCTGCAGGCTTTCCTGGTTCTGCGACAGATTCACCAGACTCTGATTGTTGAATATCTGATCGAGCCGACCAACGCGTGTCTCCAGTTGCTGCTGGCGCGCCAGCAACTGCTGCTGCCGGATGTACACCGGATCGTCCGGCCGCACCGTCATGCAGCCGACCAGCAGCACGGCCGGCACCGCGAGTACGCACGCGCGGATACCAAGCGCTTTCATTGCGTCAGGTACACCAGCACCGCCCGCCGGTTCAGGTGCCAGCAGGCTTCGTCATGTTCATGGCACACGGCATGCGCTTCGCCATAACTCACGGTGCTCAACTGGTTGGGATTGACGCCCTGGAACAGCAGGAAGCGGCGTACCGATTGTGCACGGCGGTCACCGAGGGCAATGTTGTATTCCCAAGTACCGCGCTCGTCGGTATAGCCCTCGATCCGCACTCTGGCTTCGGGGTGCGCCATCAGGTATTTGGCGTGCGCCGTCAGTAAGTCCAGATACTCGGGTTTGATGTTGCTCTTGTCAAAATCGAAATACACGGTCTTCTGGTAAAGGATATTGTTCGGGTCGTCCAAAGGACTGAGCGTGGTTTGCGGCGGAGCCACGGCGGTCGTCGTGGTGGGCGCGGTGCTGGCAGGCGGCGCGGTGACCGCCGGCGGTGCCGGCACGGGTTTCACGGTCTTGGCGCAACCGGCAAGCACCAACGCCACCGCCAAAATCAACGAAGCGTATCGTTCCATCTTCATAATTGTGCCTCTGCAAAGAAAATATGGTGATGCAAAAAAGCGCTCGGACCACTCCCCCGCCTGCTTACTATTGTGACAGGAATAGACGGTAAACGGGAGTGTGCCTGCTCGCCGCGGGTGGAGATTGCGACCGTCACTCGCCAAGTGGGCCGTCTTCCCCAATGTCCACGGAAACCCGCATGGCCGCGATAATGCACGCCGCGGCGGATGATTACGTTGCCCCCTGGAAGAAACCCAGCACCTTGTCCGCGTCACCACAAACAGGGCTCCGCGGCCGGGAATGCCGGGTTTAACGCTGGCATTGCGCAAACCCCATGTCTCACTATGCGCCGCCGCGAGCGTGTTGCCGTCCGCCGACACCCTGGCCCGAGCAGCGACGCCGGCGTCAAACGTAGCGCGCTCCGGTGTCACGCCCGCACTGCTACCATCGTCACGATTGCACGTGACTCTAAGGGCGCATGCATGCAGAAGCTGCTGCCATGGTTGACCTCCGCCGTCAGCGCGCGTCAGCCGGACACTTCAAGACGCTGATAGCACATGCGTGGAAGATCTCGTGTGATGGCAAAACTGGCAATCTTGTCGCCGCATCGCCGTCACACGATCTGAATCCGTCACGTGGTCATGCTACCCGTCGGCCCCGCCATTTAATCCGTACCAAGCAGTACGGCAGCCGGCAAGGGACTCAACAGCCGGGCGGCGATGAACTCGTCGCTTTGACACTTGCGTCCGGTAAAAAGTTCGCGCCAGGTTCGCGTTTTCGAATCTTCCACGACGCAGCGTGTATCCCCCCACGATGCGGCGGCAAGCGCGCACCGGTCGCCATCCATCAGACCGGGAGACACGCGGGCGACGAAGACGCGTACCGCCGTGCCCGCATGCGCGCGCTCGAAGGCCAGCACCTCCCCGGCGCGCGGTCCTTGCATCGCCAGGGATTGGTAGCTTGTGCCTGTAAACACCTGCGGATAACGGCGGCGAAGGGCGAGAAGGCACGCCAAGATATAAAGTTTGACGCGGCCGTCGGGCCACGCGTGCAGCAGCCCGTGAACCGGCGGCGTCGAATTTATCGGACGATCGCCCTGCGCCGAGGAAAACTCAGCCAGCAGGCGCTCACGCAGAACGAAATCCACCGCCCGACGGTTGTCCGGATCCACCAGCGTGAAATCCCAGAGTTCGCTGCCCTGATAAACGTCGGGCACGCCGGGCGCCGTGCACTTGAGCGTGAGCGCGGCGAGACCGGCCAACGCTCCGCTGCGAGCGACGGCGCCTGCAAAGGGCAAAAAACCGCGCTGAAACTCCCCGCCCCGCGCCGGATCAAGCAAAGCCTCCGCATAGTCGCCGACGACCGCCTCGTATCGGATGTCGGGTGCGAGCCAGGAGGAACGCAGCTTGCCCTCGCGCAGCGCCTTAGTCAGATATTCACGGAGCCGTGCCGAGAATTCCGCGCACCTCTCCGCATCCGGCGGTGCATCGGCGGGCGGCGGCCAGATGGCGAGCAGAGTCTGCCAGACCAGGTATTCGTCCGCGGGATGCAGCCCGGCGGGACGCATACGGGCAGCGGCGGCGCGCAGCCTCGGAACGAGTGCCTGCCAGTCCTGTGCGTGGGCTGCAAGCATGGCGAGGCGCAGACGCGCGTCCTCGCCGCGCTTGGTGTCATGCGTGGTGCTTGCATTCAGCGCCGCCGGCCAGTCGCGTGCGCGCCGGCGCATGCGGGCGTGAACATCCTCGGCCGTGATCGCGGCGACGCGCGGATCGCCGCCAACCTCATTCAGGGCGAGCAGCCCGAAATCGCGGTAAAAAGCCGTGTCTTCGAGCCCCTTGGCCATCGCGGTGGCGGCGAGCTGCCAGAGGTGCGCCACGCCGTCGCGAAGTGGAGCCGGAAGCCGCGCGGTTTCCTCGTCCCGCAGCGCCAGTAGTTGCACGAGCCATGTGCGCGCCGGCGCGTCGCCGATCGCAGCCGCCGCGCGTGCGACGATCGCCTCCTGTGCGGCGCGGGCGGCGGGCGGCGCATCGGCATAAGCACGGTACACGGGCAGCGCGATCACGAAAGCGGTTAGAGCTTCGCGCAGCCGCTCCGGCGCCACCGGTGCGCGTGCTGCGAGCGCCGCGACGATGCGATCCAGCATCGGCGCAAACAATTCCGTGACGGCCTCGCATTTGGCCCCTACCAGCGCCTCGGTAAAGGGCCGCGCATCGGGCACAAACGCGCCCCACAGTGCGCGCAGCCGGTCGGCGCCCGCGGCAGGCACGAACACCCGGGTCACGGTGTTGAGGAACTCGTAACCCGTCGTGCCGGCAACCGGCCAAGGACAAAGGGCCTCGTCCGCGGCGAGAATTTTCTCCACCCACAGGGGTGCGCCGCCCTGCGCCGCAGCCAATTCGTGCAAGGTCTCGAGATAGCGGCCCGGCGCCGCGAGCCCATCCACGTGATCGAGCCTGAGCCCCGCTACCCCGTCCATGGCAAGCAGGCTGCGGATGCCGGCGTGCACCGCAGCGAAGACCACCGGACGCTCCATGCGCAGGGCCGCGAGATCGGTGATGTCGAAGAAGCGGCGGTAATTGATTTCCTGCGGCCCGCGGCGCCAGTGCACCGGCCGCCAGACCTGCCGTTCGAGGAGCCGTGCGACGCGGTTTGCGTCATCCGAAATCGCGGCGGCGGCCGCGTCCAGCGCGTCCGCTATGGGGACGTGTTCAGCGAGCGTGGCAAGTTCGGCCTCAAGGGCAAGTCCGGCGGCACGCCTCGTCTCCGTCGCCGACGTGGCAAGTGCGCGCAGGCGGCGTGCAAGCTCGGTAAGACGGGTGGCTTCCGGCGCCCCGATGCGGAGCCCGGCCAGCCGGACGAGTCCCGCGGTTGAAGCCGGCGCGAGCGGCAGGCGATGGGAAAAATACGTAGCGCAAAATCGGCCCGAGGGTTCGAAATTCACCCGGATTTCGCCGCGGGCGAGCACGGTTTCGAGAGGTGCGCCGAGTATCGGCAGCGTCAGACGGCCGACTTCCGCCGACCAGTCCACGTCGAAGCTCGCATCATGCACTGAGGCGTGGCCCCATTCGAGGAGGTCCATCCACCAGGGATTGGCGGCATCCGCACCCATGTGATTGGGTACAAAATCAATGATGGCCTGCATCTTCGCCAGCCTCAGCACGTGCAACAGCGCGGCAAACTCTCCGGGCCCGCCGCGATCCGCGTCCAGCCGGGCGGGATCGGTCATATCGTAGCCGTGCGCGCTGCCCGGCACGGCGCTCATCACGGGCGAGAGGTAAAGATGACTCACGCCGAGGCGCGCAAGGTAGGGCACGATCGCGGCCGCCTGCCGGAACCCGAACTGCTTGTTTAACTGCAAGCGATAAGTCGCGATAAGTGCGGATCGCGGGAGCGGCGCCGGTTTGCCGCGTTCCTGCTGCACGCCACGCAGTACTTCGATGAAGCGGGGATCGCTCAGCCACTGCGGCCAGGGGGGAAGGCGGCGGCGACACCAGTTGGGCTCCTCATCTGTTGTGCCCGGCACGTTAACCGGATCCGCGATGCCGAGCGCGTCCTCGGGCTGAATCGCGAGCAACCGGCTCGGGGTGCGCGCAAGCCAGCGGTACACGGCGGCGGCCGGCGGCTCGGCCTCGGCTCCCGGCAACCCGGCGCGCCGCAGGCACTCGCGGAGTACCGCGCGCTCCCCGGGCCGCGCAGCGTGTGCCGCCTCACGTGCCTCGGTTGAGGGCCACAACCCGAGCCGGTCCGTGCGCGCGAGATCTGCCCCGGCCCACCAGCCGGCGAGAGGTGGCAGGTCGTGAGTGCCGGCCATCGTGAGCGCCTCACGCGGATAGTCTTCAGGAGCCCGCGGCTGTCCGGTTTCTCCGCGCTCGAAATACAGCAAACGCAGCGAGAGAATACCGCGCGCCGCGAGCTGGTTTCGCAGTCCCTCGGGCACCGTGCCGAGGTCCTCGCCGATGACCAGGCAGTGCGCACGATGACTTTCGAGCACAATCGCAGCGAGCAACGGCTCCAGCGGGTAGCGCAGGTAGGTGCCCTCTACCGGCTCCACTCCGGGTGGAATCACGAACAGCCGATTGAGCCCGAGCACGTGATCGAGGCGCAGCGCGCCGGCGTGACGCATATTGGCGCGCAGCAGCTCAATGAATGGCGTGAGCCGCCGCACGCATAGACGCCGCGGATGCAGCGGCGGGAATCCCCAGTTCTGTCCCCGAGGATTGAGCGGATCGGGCGGCGCGCCGACCGCAAGCCCCATCGCAAAATCCTTGCCACCGGCCCAGACTTCGGCACCCGCGGGATCAGCGCCGAGCGCGAGATCGCGATAAAACCCCAAACCGAGGCCACCCGCGCGGGCACGCCCGGCTGCCGCCGCAAGCTGCTCGGCCGCCTGCCACTGCAGCCAGAGAAAGAAATCGCAGACTTCCCGCCGCTCCGCGATGAAACGTTCAAGCGCCGAGGATTCTGGCGCGCGCAACGCCGCCGGCCAGTGACGAAAATCCGCACCGAACTCGGCGGCGACGGTTTCGTGCCGCGCCCAGGCTGCGATTCCCGCAGACGGTTGCCCACAGAACGCGGCGAAGGCCGGATCGCCGCCCGCGGCCCGAAAGTTCGCAAAGGCCTCGCGCGCAATGCGGAGTTTCAGCTTTGTCACCGCCGGATAGTCAATCCGCGGCTGGGCGTTGAGTGCGGCGATGCGCGCGGCGCAGGCCGGACTTGCAAGCCGTTCACGCAACGGTGCGTTCAAGCCCGGCAGCGAGCGCACGTCCAGATACAACGGATTGAGTGCAAGGCGCGAACTTGGCGAATAAGGGCTCGCCTGCCCCGGTGCGGCCAGGAACGGCGCATGCAGCGGATTGAGTCCCAGAATGGTCGCGCCCATCGCGCCCGCAGCCTCGCCGAGACCGGCGAGATCGCCGAAATCGCCGAGGCCAATGCTCGCCGGCCCAAGCTGTTCGTAGAGCTGGATTGCAAACCCGTAGCCACGCAGCGGAGTCTCCGGCCACCAAGCCCGGGCCGGCGCGCGTATGAGCAGGGTCTCGCTTGTGTTTACGCCGGCCCGTACAGAAACGCGGTAATAACCGGGTGCGAGCGGCGGAAGCATGAGCACCCGCTCCGTGCCGCGGTCCTCGAGATCGGCGATTGCGCATGCGCCAGCGGCCTCCCGCGCTTCACCCGTGAGCCGCCATTCGAGCCGGCTTCCGGCAAGCGCCGCCGGATTCAGGGCGAGACGCGGGGGCGCCGGTTCGAAACTCGCGGCGACCGCGGGCGCCGGTTCACGGGCGTATTCTGCTTCGAGCGCGACGAGCGCATCCGCCGCCCCGCTGCCGTCCACAGCGTAACCGAGCCCCTCGAGCAGGGCCTTTAGCGTGACCGGCGTTGCCTCGTGGCGGGTGCCGGCGATGTCGGTATAGGCGGTCGCGAGGCCGACGGCCGCAGCCAGTTCTTCGAGCCGCTGCGGTTCATTCATCGAGCACGACCCGGACCGACCAGGCGGGCAACGTGGCCTCCGCGCTCACGGGCTGCGCATAGACGAGCCGGCCCGCCGTGGCCGGCGCCGCGAGCGGCATCGCGCCCAGATTCGCCGCCACCTGCCACTGCCCGCCGCCGGCAAGCGGCCAGGCGACCGCGAACACCGCTGTATCGAGCATTTTCCTGCGGCCGCTCGCAAGACCTGCGAGTCGGGGTACGAGTTCGCGTCGCCGGCAGGCGATCAAATTGGACAGAAATGCAAGCCACTCGCCGTGCCGCGGCTCACGGGTTTCGGGCCAAACAAGCCGCGAACGCACAAAGGTTTCATCAACGTTTGGATCGGGAATATCCGCGCGCGAGCGCGGATCGCGAAAGCCGGCGAAGCGGGCGAATTCCGCGCGCCGGCCCGAGCGTACGGCCGAGGCCAGTTCCCCCGTATAATCGCAAAAATAAAGAAACGGGGTCCCTGCCGCCCACTCTTCGCCCATGAAAAGCAACGGCACGGATGGCGACAGGAACAGCAGGGCATATAACGCGCGCAAACGCTCGGGCGGCGCGAGCGCCGTCAGGCGTTCGCCGTAAGCACGGTTGCCGATCTGATCATGGTTTTGCAAAAAGTTGACGAACGCGAGCGGTGGCAAGTGCGCGCTGCGTTCGCCGCGCGGCCGGTTGCGGTAAGCGGAATGCTCCCCCTGATAAACAAAGCCCTCGGCCAGCGCCCGTGCGAGTGCCGCCGCCGGTTGTCCGGCATAGTCCGCGTAATAGCCGTCGCCCTCGCCGGTGGCAAGAACGTGCGCGGCATGGTGGAAATCGTCGTTCCACTGCGCGGTGCAGCGCCGCGGCTTGCCGGCCGCATCGCGTTCCAGATAACGCGCCGCATTGTCGTCGTTTTCCAGCACCAGATGCACATGACGATCCGTAATCCTTTCGCGCACCGTCTCCGCGATTTCCGTCAGGATGTGCACGGGGCTCGGGTCGCGGATTTGGTCCACCGCATCGAAGCGCAGTCCGTCGAAGCGGTACTCTTCCAGCCAATACAGCGCGTTATGGATGAAGAACTCGCGCACTTCGCGGCGCGTGAAATCAATCGCCTCACCCCAGGGCGTGTGATGACACACGGTGAAAAAGTCCGGCGCGTAACGCGCCAGATAATTTCCGCTCGGGCCGAAGTGGTTGTAAACGACGTCGAGAAATATCATCAGCCCGCGTGCGTGCGCGGCGTCAATCAGATGTTTGAGGTCATCGGGTCGGCCGTAGGCGGCAGCCGGCGCGAACGGCAGCACGCCGTCGTAACCCCAGTTGCGGCTCCCGGCAAAGTCACTCAACGGCATCAGTTCCAGCGCCGTCACGCCGAGTGCGGCGAGATGCTCGATGCGGCCGCGCGCGCCGTCGTAATTGCCCGCGGGTGTGAACGCACCGAGATGCACTTCATAAATCACGGCCTCAGCCCACGGCCGCCCCCGCCAATCGGTGCTGGTCCAAGCATAGGCGCGCGGATCTATCACCTCGCTCGCACCGTGCGCATCAGCAGGCTGAAGCCGCGAGGCCGGATCAGGCACCCGCCCACCGTCGCCGAGTACATAGCGGTAACGGCTGCCGGCGCGGGCCTCCGCCGTGGTGCACTCGAACCAGCCTCCGTCGCCGGCGGTCATCGGCAGGAGACGCTGGTCTTCGTCTTCGAGCAGTACACCGATATGCTTCTCGCCCGGGGCCCAGAGCCTGAAGCGCACGCCGTTTTCCGTTAATTGTGCTCCCCACGGTGCAGCGTATGAATAATGCAGCGTCATTTATCGCCGACGAGGTGGAACAGCGCGAGCGCGTGGGCATCGAGCACGAACGCCGCGTCGAAAGCATGCAGCGCGACTTTCGCCGCGGCGTCGTTCGCCGTATTGAGCACGCAGGCCCAGCCGTTTCCAAACGCCAATGCCGGGAGTTTGAACGGCATAGCCACGGCACCGGCGTTCAACAGCAGCAGCAGGATTTCCGCGGGTGAATGCGGTTCTGCCGCCGTCGCCCCGCCCGCGTTGCCGTTTAACATGAGACCCAGCGCGCGTGCTTCGGGATCCTGCCAGCGTTCCGGGGTCATTTCGCTCCCTTCGGGGGCAAACCAGGTCACGTCTTTTACCCCGCGTTCGCATTGCGCCTTGCCGTGCATGAAGTGCGAACAGCGCAGCGCCGGATGGCGGCGGCGCAGTTGCAACAGCCGCCGCACGAAAGCGATTTCCCGGCGCTCCGTCTCGCCTACCCGCTCCCAGTCCAGCCAACTGATTTCATTGTCCTGACAATAGGCGTTGTTGTTGCCCTTCTGGGTACGGCCGAACTCATCGCCCGCAAGCAGCATCGGCGTACCCTGGGAAAACAGCAGGGTCGCAAGCAGGTTGCGCCGCTGGCGGCGGCGCAGGTCGAGGATCGCCGGATCGTCAGTCTCGCCCTCGATGCCGCAGTTGGCGCTCAGATTGTTGTCGCTGCCGTCGCGGTTGTCTTCGCCGTTGGCCTCGTTGTGCTTGGACTCGTAGGACACGAGGTCGGTGAGCGTAAATCCGTCGTGGCAGGTCACGAAGTTGAGACTTGCACGCGGGCGACGCCCGTCATGATCGAACAGGTCCGCGGAGCCCATGAGACGGGTCGCCAGTTCCGGCAGCACGCCCGCGTCGCCGCGCCAGAACCGGCGCACGGCGTCGCGATAGCGGTCGTTCCATTCCGACCAGCCGTGACCGTAGTGCCCGAGCTGGTAGCCCCCGGGGCCGAGATCCCAGGGCTCGGCGATCAGTTTGCGCGTCGCGAGTACCGGATCCTGGCGCAGCGCGTCGAGGAAGCTGCTATGCGGATTGAAACCTTCGGGCCCGCGCGCAAGCGCGGTCGCCAGATCAAAACGGAACCCGTCCACGTGCATGTGGACGGCCCAGTAACGCAGACTGTCCATGGCCATCTGCAACACACGCGGGTGGCCGAGATTGAAGGTGTTGCCGGTGCCGGTGTCATCGGTGTAATAGCGCGGATTGTCCGCTTGCAGCCGATAGTAACTCGCGTTGTCAATGCCGCGGAAACACAGCGTGGGCCCGAGGTGGTTGCCCTCGGCGGTGTGATTGAAGACGACGTCGAGAAGGACCTCGATGCCGGCGTCGTGCAGGCGTGCAATCATGGTTTTGAAGGCGAACAGTTTCCCGCGCGCGAGATAACGCGGGTCGGGCGCGAAATACGCGATTGTGTTGTAGCCCCAGTAATTGCAGAGTCCTTTCTCCACCAGATAGCGGTCGTTGAGAAAAGCCTGCACCGGCAACAGTTCGATCGCGGTAATGCCGAGGTTTTTCAAATACGCGATCATCGCGGGAGAAGCGAGCCCCGCGTCGGTGCCGCGAAAGCGCTCCTCGACCGCCGGATGGCGCAGGGTGAGCCCGCGCAAATGTGCCTCGTAGATCACGGTTTCATCCCAGGGCCGCGCGCCGACGCAATCACCGCCCCAACTGAACGCCGGGTCCACAACCTCGCATTTCCACATGCCGCGCGCATTGTCGCGCCGGTCAAAGGAAAGATCCGCGCGCGGTGATCCCACGCGGTAGCCAAAATGGCCATCGGTCCACCTGAGCCGGCCGTGCAGGAGGCAGGCATAGGGGTCGAGGAGCAACTTGTGGTGGTTGAAGCGATGGCCGCGCTTCGGGTCGTAGGGCCCGTACACCCGGTAACCGTAAAGCGTGCCCGGATGCGCGTCGGGAAGATAACCGTGCCAGACCTGGTCCGTGCATTCGGGAAGCGCAATGCGTGCACGCTCGCGCGTACCGTTGGGATCGAACAGACACAGCTCGACCTTCTCGGCATGCGCCGAAAACAGCGCGAAGTTGACCCCGCGGCCGTCCCAGGTCGCGCCGAGCGGGTAGGAATTTCCGGGCAGGACACGCGGTCCGGTTTGAGGCATGGGGCCATTCTCCGTATGCGCTTCGTTTCGCGGGCCACAGCGATCGCAACCGGCAGATTCCCGTTCATGCAGAACCTGCCGCACCCGTGCGACCTTTCGGGTGCGAGCGTTACTTTTACAGACTACGCTCGCGCGTGCGTGAGAATCAACGTGGCGAGCGGCGGCAGGACAAGTACCAGCGATTGCCCGTAGCGATGCGCAGCGATCGGTTCGGTCGAAACGCCGCCGGCGTTGCCTAGATTGTTTCCGCCGTAGACCGCGGCATCGGTATTCAGCGCCTCGCGCCAGTATCCGGCAAGCGGTACGCCCAGACGATATCCGTAGCGTGGTACCGGCGTGAAGTTCGAGACCACAAGCGCCGGCGGATCGGTCTCCTCACCGTAGCGCAGGAATGCGAACACGCTCTGCCCGGCATCGTCGGCGACCACCCAGGCAAAACCAGCGGCGTCGCAATCGCGCCGGTGCAGGGCCGGCAGCTCACGGTAGGCGCGATTGAGGGCGCGCACCAGGTTCTGCATGCCGCGATGTGGCGCGTGCTCCAGCAGATGCCAGTCGAGGCTCGCGTCGTGGTTCCATTCGCGCCACTGCGCGAACTCGCCGCCCATGAACAGCAGTTTTTTCCCCGGGTGTCCCCACATGAAACCGTAGTAGGCACGCAAATTTGCGAATTTCTGCCAATTGTCGCCCGGCATTTTCCCGATCAACGAGCCCTTGCCGTGCACCACTTCGTCGTGCGAGAGTGGCAGAACGAAATTCTCGCTGAAGGCATAGAGCAGGCCGAAGGTCATCCTGTCATGGTGCCAGCGCCGATACACCGGGTTTTCACGCATGTAGGCAAGCGTATCGTGCATCCAGCCCATGTTCCATTTGTAGCCAAATCCGAGGCCGCCGGTGTACAGCGGACGCGACACGCCGGGCCAGGCGGTGGATTCCTCGGCGATCGTGGTCGCGCCGGGAACTTCGGAGAAGACGAGTTCGTTGAGGTGCCTGAGAAACTCTATCGCTTCCAGGTTTTCGCGCCCGTCATAGCGGTTAGGCAGCCACTCACCCGGTTTGCGGCTGTAGTCGAGATACAGCATCGAGGCAACCGCGTCCACACGCAGGGCATCAAGATGATACTGCTTGAGCCAGAACAACGCGTTGCCGATCAGGTAGTTCGCGATTTCGCGCCGGCCATAGTTGTAAATTAGGGTGTTCCAGTCGGGATGAAATCCCCGCCGCGGATCGGCATGTTCGTAAAGGTGGGTGCCGTCGAACCGGCCGAGTCCGTGCGCGTCGCTCGGAAAATGCGCCGGCACCCAATCGGCGATGACGCCGATGCCGGCCGCGTGTGCGCGCTCGATGAAACGCGCGAAGGCCGCCGGCGATCCGAAACGGCTCGTGGGCGCATACAGTCCGAGCGGCTGGTAGCCCCAGGAGCCGTTGAAGGGATGTTCGCTCACCGGCAACATCTCGATATGCGTGAAGCCCAGGTCCTGCGCATAGCCGACAAGCTGATCGGCGAATTCCTCGTAGTTGAGCGGGCGGTTGCCTGCTTCGGGCACCCGCCGCCAGGAGCCAAGATGCACCTCGTAGATCGAGACCGGCCTGGCGTAGGTCGGGCTTGCGGCACGGCGCGCGATCCAGTCCGCGTCGCGGAGCTGCAAATGCCCGATATCGAATACCCGCGAGGCGGTGCGCGGCGGATGTTCGGCGGCCAGCGCCAGCGGGTCGGCCTTGAGCGGCAGCAGCCCGCCCTGCGGGCCACGGATTTCGTATTTGTAGAGCGCGCCCTCGCGCACCTGCGGCACGAATAGCTCCCATACCCCGCAGGCGTGGCGCAGGCGCATCGGCAGCCGCCGCCCGTCCCAGCCGTTGAAGTCGCCGACCACGGACACGCGCCGCGCATTCGGCGCCCACACGGCGAAGGCCGTGCCGACGACGCCATCCAGCGTCCGCGGATGCGCGCCGAGTACCCGCCAGGTTTCATGATGAGTGCCTTCGGCAAGTAGGTGCACGTCAAGTTCGCCGAGCACGAATCCGAAGCGGTAGGCATCGTCAAAGACGGAATCGCCTCCGGGCCACGCGACCCGCAAACGATATTTGTCCTTGCCGTGCGGCAAGCGCGCACAAAACAGGCCCGGATAGCGCTCGTCGGCCGCGGCGAGCGCATGCCTATCCCTCTCAATCAGCGTCACCGCACGCGCACCCGGCTGAAACACCCGCACCTCGACACCGTCGCCATGCGGGTGCGGACCAAGTATGGAAAAGGGATCGCCACATTCGCCGGTGGCGAGCGCGGCGGCGGCGCTGGCAAGCGGGCTCTCGTTCACGCCGCGCCCCCGGCCTCGAGCAGCGCAAGCGTGCCGGCGAGCGGGATGGCGAGCCAGTCCGGACGGTTCGCCGCTTCGTAATACACTTCATACAGCGCTTTTTCCAGCCGGAACAGGCCGAGCAGGCGCTCCAACGCCGTGCGCTCGCCGGGCACGCCGGGAATACCCTCGGCCGAGGCGAGATAACCCTCAAGAAAACTCCGGATGCTGGCTGCCTTCCATTCATTGGCGGCGGCGGCCAGCGCCTCGGGCGCGAGTCCTGCCCGGCTCGCCGCCGCGCGCGCCGCTGCCGCCGAGGCGTAATCGAAGGAGCGCAGCATCCCTGCGACGTCTTTCAAGGGCGAGCGTTTTGCGCGCCGTGCGGCGAGTGAGCGTTCCGGCTCGCCCTCGAAGTCGAGAATGTACCAGTCGTTTTCATGCACCAGCACCTGGCCGAGATGCAGATCGCCGTGGACGCGGATCTTTTCGGTGCCCGCGAGCGCCGCCTCCATTCCGCCGAGGCGGGCATGAACCTCACGTTCGCGCGCAAGCAGCGCCGCCGCGAGCCCGGCGGCCGGCGGCAACAATCGGCGCCGCATCTTGCGCAGGGTGACGAAGGCGCGCCGCGCAATCGCCTGCGCTTCGCGCGTCCAGCCGTGCGCGTCACGCGCGCCGAGCGCCTGCGGCATGAACGCCCGGTCGCGGCGATTGCTCGCGAGCGCCCGGTGCAACTCGGCGGTGCGGCGCCCGAGACGCGCAACAAGGTTCAGATAGGCGGCATGCCGGGCGCTGTCCTGTGGTTCCGCGAGCACCGCCTCTTCGAGTACGCGTCCGAGGTAATCGAGCGTCCAGGTCCAACCGTCGCCCTGGTTGGAAAGGTAACGATAGGCGGCGGCAAGCGCGGTGGGCCGGTCGTCCGCGTCCCGCCATTCAAGCGTGCCGAGCAGTGCCGCGATATTTTCGTAACCCGTGCGCGCGAGAAAGCGCAGCACTTCAATCTCGGGATTGATACCCGTGCTCAGACGCCGATAAATCTTGAGGATCACGCCCTCGCCGTAGCGCACCGAGGTGTTGCTCTGCTCGACTCCGAGCAGACGCACCGGGGCGCGTTCGCAATCGGTCGGCGCAAGCGCGGGCAAGGCGGTAAAGTGCAGCCGCCCGCCGCCGCCCGGGATGCTGCGTCCCGCGCGCATTGCACCGAGCAGCGTATGTGCAAAGCCGGGCAGCAACGCCGCTTCGACCAGCGCATGCAGGCTCGCACCGCGGCGCACCAGGGCCAGCGTATAAGGCGCGAGATCGGTGCGCTCACCGCCATCCTCGGCGCTGAGCCCGAGCGGCAGGAAATAGCGCTGCACTTCTTCGTGCGCGGCAACTTCGGCCACAGCAAGCCAGAAGCAACCGCCGTCGCTGCCGGGGAGCTGCCCGAGCGAGGCCAGGCGCGGGCTGCTTATATTCTCGCTTTTGCCGGCGAACCAGCGTTGTGCTCCCAGCCAGGGCGGCAGCGCTTCGCGCTCGAGCTGCGTGCGCGCCGCGCCCTGTTCCAGTTCGGCGAGGCCGCGGCGCGTTACCAAGGTCACAAACTCGGGCGCGAACTCGGTTACCGGTCCATACCAAGCCGGGGCCTCGTCCGGCGAGGCCAGCACGAACCAGAACCAACCGTAGCCGGGAAGCGTAAGCGGGTAACCGCGCTCACCGATCGGAGGGAACGGCGTGCGGCCAAAGAGTTCGATCGGGATGCGCCCGCGGAACTCGGCGAGTTCGAGTTCGATCGCCTGCGCCGGACGCCCGAGGTTGAACACGCACAGTATGGTCACGCCCCCGTATTCGCGCAGGTAGGCCAATACATGGCGATTGCGCGGGAAGAGAAAGCGCTGGGTGCCGCGCCCGAAGGCCGGACGCGAATTGCGCACCGCGATTAGGCGACGCATCCAATTGAGCAGGCTCGACGGGCTTTTCTGCTGCGCCTCGACGTTGAGCGCCTCGTAGCCGTACTCGGCGTTCATCACCGGCGGCAGATAGAGTGCAGCGGGATCGGCGCGCGAAAAACCGGCGTTGCGGTCCGGCGACCATTGCATCGGCGTACGCACGCCGTCGCGGTCACCGAGAAAAATGTTGTCGCCCATGCCGATTTCGTCGCCGTAATAAAGCACCGGCGTGCCGGGCATGGAGAAGAGCAGCGCGTTCATCAATTCGACCTTGCTACGGTCTTTTTCCATCAGCGGCGCCAGCCGGCGGCGGATGCCAAGATTGAGGCGCATACGCCGGTCCGCGGCGTAATGCTGCCAGAGATAGTCGCGCTCGCGATCGGTCACCATCTCCAGGGTCAGTTCATCGTGGTTGCGCAGGAAGATCGTCCACTGGCAGTTAGCGGGAATCGCCGGCGTCTGGCGCATGATGTCGGTGATCGGGTGACGGTCTTCCTGGGCAACCGCCATGTACATGCGCGGCATGAGCGGGAAATGAAAGGCCATGTGGCATTCGTCACCGCTGCCGAAGTACGCGCTCACGTCCTCCGGCCACTGATTGGCTTCAGCGAGCAGCATGCGTCCCGGATAACACCGGTCCACCTCGGTGCGGATGCGTTTGAGTATCGCGTGCGTTTCGGGAAGATTCTCGTTCGTCGTGCCTTCGCGCTCTACGAGATAGGGCACGGCATCGAGACGCATGCCGTCCACGCCCATCTCCATCCAGTAATGCAGCACCTTGACGATCTCGTCGAAGACCCGGGGGTTGTCAAAATTGAGATCGGGCTGATGCGCATAGAAGCGGTGCCAGTAATAGGCCTTAGCGACCGGATCCCAGGTCCAATTGGAACGCTCGGTGTCGAGAAAGATGATGCGCGTTCCCGCGTACTTCTGGTCGCTATCGCTCCAGACGTAGAAATCGCGCGCCGCCGACCCGGGCCTGGCGCGCCGGGCACGCTGAAACCACGGGTGTTGATCCGAGGTGTGATTCACCACCAATTCGGTGATGACCTTCAAGCCGCGCGCGTGGCAGGCGCGCACGAAGCGGCGAAAATCTCCGAGTGTGCCGTAATGCGGATGCACCTTGCGGTAATCGCTGATGTCGTAGCCGTCGTCCCGGAGCGGCGACGGGTAGAACGGCAGCAGCCAGATGGCGGTGACGCCGAGTTGGGCTATGTAGTCAAGTTTTTCCCCGAGACCGCGAAAGTCGCCGATTCCGTCGTCGTTGGCGTCAAAAAACGCCTTGACGTGGGTCTGGTAGATGACCACATCTTTGTACCAGTCGGGCGCCGGTGCCGTGTCCGCCATGCATCAGCCCCTGTTCACGCGCAGTATCATCGCCGGGCGCGCAGGTTCGAGGCGCACGCGCTGGTGCCGCCCCCGCCACCGCCAGCGCTCGCCGCCGAACAGATCTTCGACGGCGATCGGCGTCTCCTCGTCGGCTTCCAGCATTTCCAGCGGCAGTTCCACGTCCGCTTCCTGCGCGCTATGGGAATCGAGACTCACAAGTATCCAGAGCACGTTGTCCGGCGCGCGTTTGGCGTAGAAAAGCACGTGCTCGTTCCAGGCGGGATGAAAACTCAGGTTGGCCAACTCGGCGAGCGCCGGGTTGTCTCGGCGGATGCGGTTGAGCCGCGTGATTTCGGTTCTGATGTTGCCAGGCGCGTCGAAGTCGCGATGCTTCAACTCGTATTTTTCCGCATCGAGATATTCCTCGCGCTCCGTTCCGTCTGCGTTGCGCAGCGGCTCGGCCTCGCACAGTTCGTAACCAGAATACATGCCCCAGGAGGGCGCAAGCGTCGCCGCGAGCACGGCGCGAATCACGAACCCGGCGCGCACGCCGTCATGCAGATAAAACGGATTGATGTCGGGCGTGTTGACCCAGAAGTTCGGCCGGAAGTATTCGGCTACCGGGTCGTGGACAAGTTCCTGCAGATAGGCCGTGAGTTCGGCCTTGGTCTCGCGCCAGGTGAAGTAGGTGTAGGACTGCGAAAAACCGAGCTTCGCGAGCCGGTACATGAGCTTGGGCCGCGTGAAGGCCTCGGCGAGAAAGACCGCGTCCGGGTAGCGCATACGTACCTCGCCGAGCAGCCATTCCCAAAACGGCAGCGGCTTGGTGTGCGGATTATCCACGCGGAAGATGCGTACGCCCGCCTCGCACCAGAAAAGCACGACTTCGACGAGTGCTTGCCATAAACCATCGCGATCGCGGCTGAAAAAATCCACGTTGACGATGTCTTGGTATTTCTTCGGCGGATTTTCCGCGTAGCGGAGGCTGCCGTCGGGGCGCCAGCGGAACCACTCCGGGTGCTCTCTGACCCAGGGATGATCAGGTGAGCACTGGACGGCGAAGTCGAGCGCAACTTCGAGCCCTTCGGATCGCGCGGCGGCGAGCAGACGGCGAAAGTCGGTGAGCGTGCCAAGCACAGGGTGAATAGCCGTGTGCCCGCCTTCCCGCGCACCGATTGCCCACGGGCTGCCGGGGTCGCCGGGGCCGGCTTCGAGAGCGTTGTTTTTGCCTTTGCGTTGGCTCGTCCCGATGGGGTGAATCGGCGGCAGATACACGATATCGAAGCCGAGCCCGGCGATGTAGGGCAGATGACGGATGAGATCGTCAAAGGTTCCGTGTTGGCCGTTTTCGCCGAGCGAGCGTGGAAAACATTCGTACCAGGCGCCGGTGCGCGCGCGTGAGCGTTCCACGAGCAGCGGATACACGGCTGACTCGCTCAACCCGACGCGCGGCAGGCTCCGCTCGATGAGTGCGGCCGTGGTATCGGCGAGCAGGAGCTCTGCCCGCGCCGCGACCTCTTCCGCATGCGTCTCGAGCAGCGCCGCGATTTCCGCGAGTTGCGCCCGGGTGCGCCCGCCGGCGGCGGCACGCGCCTCCGCGAGCAGCGCCTCACCCTCGCCGAGCTCCGGCGCAAGCGGCTGAGCCGCGTCGCGTCGCTTGATCGCGTCCTCCCGCCAGTTGGCATAGCGGTCGCGCCAGGCGAGCACCTGAAACTCCCAGTTCCCGATGCGATCGGGCGCGAAGCGGCCGCGCCAGCAGTCATTGTCGAAAAACCCGAGCGGAGCCTCGCGCCATTCGCGCGTGCCCTGCAAACGATACCGCAACGCCGCCGCCGGACGGGCGTGTCCTTCGGCAACCAGATCGGAGAACACCTCAACCGTCTCACCCAGCACTCGTTTGACCGGCCAACGGCCGGCCGCGATCCGCGGCATTACGTTTTCTATGGCAATCGGTTGGCCGATTTTCGCCGGCACTCGCAGGGGGCACGCGACCGCTTCCGCGTGCGCGACCGCAAGTTCGAACCAGCGCACGCCCCGGGGTTCGAGCGCCAGCCGGCTTTCGGCCGTGAGCATCTCGGGACTGCGTCCGGGCGTGAGTTCGCGAGCGAGCGCGGCATGCAGATCGAGGCGTGCAAACAGCGGCCCGACGTCGATTTCGGCCTCGCGAACGGGGTCGGGATTGAGCACGATCAGCACGGGCGCCACGGTGTTCCCCGGCACATGCGCCGCGAGAACGACCGCCTGCGTATCGGCCGCGCTCAGCCGCTTTAGCCGGCCCGGTGCGGCCAGGGCCGGCACGCGGGCGCGCGTCTTGTTGAGCGCAGCGATTTCCGCGCGCAGATCGAAGCGCGCCGGTTCCGCCGCGCCTGCTTTGCCAAGCGGTTCGCGCCAACCGCGCGCATAGCCCATCGGCAACACCACGCCCCAGGCCACGGCGGCCGCATAACAGTAGCGGAAGCGCGCCTGGGCCTCGGCCTCCTCGGCATCGGCAAGGCCCGACGCAATACGCGTGCCGCCGGGTTCTTCGGGAAACGCGATGGTCGGCGCCATCCGCCGCAGCCGCGCCTCCTGCTCGAAAAACCAGTCGGCATGAAAGTCCCACCAGCAGGCGCTGGAGAAAAACGCGTCAAAACCGACCGATGCGAGCGCCTCGCTGGCCTCGATCGGCGCGCCCAGAGTCTCGGCCCAGAACGCGGTGCCGCCCGCGCGTCCGGCGGCGAGGATCGCGGTCCAAACCGCCGGCGGCAGACGATGCGCCGCGCGACATACGAGCGCATCGAAGCCGCGTCGCAACATGCGCTCCGTCACCGCGCACCAGAATTCAGCGAGTTCCGTTGCGGCTGCGCCGCCGAAATCGCACTCGACGAGGCTGGCCGCAAGTTCCGGGGTCCCGACGCCGGATGGAACGGCGGGAGCGCCGTCCGTTCCGGTTACAAACCAGTGCGGATGAGTGCGTACACGAGAGTCGGCGCGTGCCGTGAAGGCGGGCGAAAAATCCGCCGCGACCCGGAATCCGGCGGTGTGCGCCGCCGCAATAAAATTCTTCAGCGCCCGCTCGGCGCTGCTGCGTGCCCCCAGTTCAGAAGCAAGGCCTCCCGGTTCGAGCGCCGCGAACTCGTGCGTGCCCGCGGCGCGCGGCTGAAGACCACCCAGCCACAGCCAGTCGCAACCAAGCTCCCCGGCGCGTTCCAGCCACTTGCCCCAAGATGAAACCGGGCCGGCGCGGCGCACACACAGATAAAAAATACGCGGCCCCGAGCGGGGTTCTTCGTGTTCACTCACGCTGTCACTATATATATTAGGGCGGCTTTTCGGTTAGTCGTAAGCTTATTCGGCCATCATGTCAAATAATGCTAAACCCATGCAAGCGGGGAATCATCCTGCGTTTGCAGACTCAATTCCGGTTTGCGCCGCACATTCCACAATGCTCATCCATGAAGACCCATCAAGTGTAACGCAGCGGTCTAATTGGGCGTTCTTCTATCGGGAAAATTCAGTGGATAAAACCCGCAGTGGGAAGCCGGCCCTGGCCTACTGTGACAGGAACGGACCCCAGACGGGAGCATGCACGCTCACCCCGGATTGGGATTCCGAAAGACGCTCGCGCACCTGGCCATCCACGGATACCTCGGCAAGTACGCCGCGACCTCCATAACTGGCCTCGTAAATAATCATGCTGCCGTTGGGCGCAAAGCTCGGTGATTTGTCCAGATCGCCGTCCGTGAGCGTCAACAGCGCGCCGCTGTTGAGATTCATGACGGCGATGTGCAAGCGGCCATTTTCGCGGTGCACCATGACCAGCGTCTGGCCGTCGGGCGAAACGCTCGCGCGCGCATTATAGTTGCCGTCGAAGGTGATGCGCTGCGGTGTGCCGCCGCTCAAACTTACCTTGTAGATCTGCGGACTGCCGCCGCGGTCGGAAGTGAAATACAGGCTCTGACCATCCGGCGACCATGCCGGTTCGGTGTCGATGGCTGCGGACGTGGTGATGCGGCGCAGCGTGCGGCTGGCAAGGTCCATGATGTAAATATCGGGGTTGCCGGGCGTGGACGACAGCACCAGCGCCAGCCGGCGGCCGTCGGGCGAGAAGGCCGGCGCACTGTTCAGTCCCGACCGGTCGGAAAGCAGCTCACGCTTGCCGGTATATATGTCCTGCATGTAAATGGCCGGCAAGCCGGTCTCAAACGATACGTACGCCAGGTCCTTACCGTCCGGCGACCAGGCCGGCGACATGATCGGTTCATTGGAGCTGAATACCGTCTGCGGGTTGTAGCCGTCGGAATCCGCCACTACCAGCGCATAGTGGCGGTCCAGTCCGCCCTTGCCGGAAACTTCCACGTACGCGATACGCGTGGCGAACGCGCCGCGTTGTCCGGTCAGCTTCTGGTAAATCAGATCGCTGATCTTGTGCGCGGTCCAGCGCAGAGCCCCGGGAGTAGTAAGCACCGCAAGTCCCAGCAACTGCTGACCGGTATATACATTGAACAGCTGGAATTCCACCTGGTAGTTGCCCGCGCCTGCAGGCTTGATACGGCCGATCACCAGGTTGTTGACGCCGAGGATGCGCCAGTTGGTGAAATGGATATCCGCCGCCAGCGCCGGCTTCTCCAGCATGGAACTGTCCGGGATTGCCTTGAACCGGCCGCTGCGCGTGAGATCGGCACTGATCACAGCCGCCACGTCGGTAGCGGGCGGCGGCCCCGGCACCTGCCAGGCAAACGGCACCACGGCTACCGGCACCGCGGTATTGATCCCCTGGGTAATCTGGATTTCAAGTACTGCGTGCGCCACACCCAGTGGCAGCATGGCGAGAATCAAAACCAGGAGCAGTCTGCGCCGCACGTCAATTCCCCGGACTGTTTTGCGGTGTGAAGTTTAATACAAACACGCGCTGGAACAATGACGGCTCGGGTGGCGGCGGCAACGGTGAAGAACGCAACACCGCGGTAATCACGGACTGCTGTATGGCCTCGTTGCCGTTGCAGGAAATGATCTGTGCATTGGCCACGGTGCCGCCCGGCACCTGCTCGACCTGCACCTTGCAGCTCAAATTGGCCGGTGCGTTGGCCGGTTGATTCCAGTTGCTCTCCACCTTCTGCCTGACCACTGCCGTCCATTGCTGCAACAAGGATGCGCGGCGCGCATTGAGTGCGCCCTGCTCTACGGCGATCTCGCGCTGCAATTCGGCTTGACGTCTGGCGTTCTGCTGTTTCTTGGCCGCCGCGGCCGCCTGGGCCTTGAGTTTGGCGATTTTGTCCTGCTGCGCTTTCTCCGCCTGCGCCTGCTGTTGCAGCTCGGCGAGTTTGGTGTTCAGCGCTTGTTGCGCGGCCGCCTGCTGCTGTTGCAATTGTGCAAGTTTCTGCTGCTCCTGCTCACGTTCGGTCTTTGCGGCCTGCGCCTGCTGTTCAAGCTTCTGTCGGGCCTCCTGCTTTTGTTTCTCCTGCGCCTGCAGCAGGGCCATCTGCTGATTGATCAATTTCTGGTCCACTACCGTCGCTTGCACCGGCTGCGCCACCTGCGCTGACCCACCCAACGATGGCAGTGTGGAATTTGTCCAATGGAAGCTCAGGATCATCAATACGAGAAATGCCGCATGCAGCAGCACCGAATAAACCCAGGGCAGCAGGCGTTGGGAACGGGCTTGCATCACGGCTTCCGTCATGACTTGCCGGTGATTTCCACGCGCGGCGGATTGTTGGGATTGGTCTCCAGCCCCACGCTCGGCGCACCTGCGGCCTGCAGGAGCACCATGCCGCGCAGTACCGAATCGTAGCGGGCATCTCGGTCACCGCGCACCACCACGTGGGTGCCAGGCTTGAGTTTGAGCACTGCCGCTACCGTAGCCACCACCAGGCGTGAGTCTATCGGCTGATCCGGATGCGCGCCGATATTGAGGTAATACCTGCCGTCCGCCGTCACCGTAAGCACCACTGGAGTCTCGTCGGGTTTCAGGTCCAGCGGTTTGGCGCTCGCCTTCGGCAAATTTACTTTTACGCCCTGACTGAGCAAGGGCGCCGTGATCATGAAGATGATCAGTAGCACCAGCATCACGTCGATGTAGGGTACGACGTTGATCTCGCTCATCACCCGTCGTTTGCCGCGTCGTCCGGCCATGCGATGCTTACCCCTGCGCCGGCACGACGCGCGCGCCGACGTGGCGCTGCAGGATCGTGGAAAATTCGTCGAGAAATCCGTCAAAGCGCGTTTCCAGACGCTCCACGTGATTGGCGAAACGGTTGTAAGCAATGACCGCGGGAATCGCCGCGATCAGGCCCATGGCGGTGGCGATCAGCGCTTCGGAAATGCCCGGCGCCACCATGGCAATGGTGGCCTGCTGCACGTTGCCGAGACCGTGGAACGCATTCATGATGCCCCACACGGTGCCGAATAGCCCGACGTACGGACTGGTGGAGCCCACGGTAGCGAGAAAGGCAAGGTGCTCCTCCAGCCGGTCCACCTCGCGCAGCTGCGCCACACGCATGGCGCGGCGCGCGCCCTCGATGACCAGGCCCTGCGCGTCGCTCTGCTTGCGCAGACGCGCAAATTCGCCAAAACCGGATTCAAAGATGCTTTCCATGCCGCTCTCTGCGCCGGAGCCGCTGATCTCCTTGTAGATGCCGGCGATCTCGCCGCCGGACCAGAAGCGCTTCTCGAAGGTGTCGGTGGCGACCCGTGCTTCCTTGAGCATACGGTGCTTGCGGAAGATTACCGCCCAGGAAGCCAGCGAGGCCGCCACCAAGATGAGCAGCACGATCTTCACCACCAGACTCGCGTGCAGGGCGATTTCCAGAAAGGATTCCTGACCATTCATTTATTGCAGCTCCGCCGCGATTTCCCGCGGCCAGGGTTGGGGTTTGAAACTCGTGCGGTCCACGCACACCACGCTGATTTCGGCGGAACATAGCCGCGCTTGCTCCGCGCCCAGGCGCTGGATGTCCTGGGCAAACGTCAGGCTGGCGCGCCGCCGGTGCAGGATTTTGACGCTCACCAGCAGCGCGTCGTTGAAACGTGCAGGCTTATGATAATCGAGCGTCACCCCGGTCACCACGAACAGCACGCCAAAACGCCGGCGCAGGTCGTCCTGTTCGTAACCCAGATTACGCAACCATTCGGTGCGCGCGCGTTCCATATACTTCAGATAATTGGCGTGATACACCACGCCACCTGCGTCGGTGTCCTCGTAATACACGCGCACCGGCCAGGTGAATACAGCGTATGCGGCCGGTGCCGGTTTACCGGTTACGCCGCCGTGACCAAGCTGCTTGCGTTTGGTTCCGTGCGCCACACATTCAACCCGGAGCGCCGTCAAACATGTCCGCAGACGGATCGCGCGCCGGCGGCTTCAGGCCGAAATGCTGGTACGCGGCCTTGCTGGCCATGCGCCCGCGGGCGGTGCGCATCAAATACCCCTGCTGGATCAGGAACGGCTCGAGCACATCCTCGATGGTGCCGCGTTCCTCGCCGATGGCGGCCGCCAGACTGTCCACGCCCACGGGTCCGCCGTCGAATTTTTCGATCACCGTGAGCAGCAGGCGGCGGTCCAGCTGATCGAAACCATGCATATCCACTTCCAGGAGGTCCATGGCCTGGCGCGCCACCGCCGCGGTGATGCGGCCGTCGGCTTTCACCTGGGCGAAATCCCGCACCCGGCGCAGCAGCCGGTTGGCGATGCGCGGCGTGCCACGCGCGCGCGTGGCGATTTCGCGTGCGCCGTCTGCATCACACGCCAGCGTCAATATGTGCGCCGAGCGCGTCACGATACGCGCCAGTTCCTCGTGACTGTAGAACTCCAGGCGCTGCACGATGCCGAAGCGGTCGCGCAACGGCGAGGTCAGCAGGCCGGCGCGCGTGGTGGCACCCACGAGCGTAAACGGCGGGATGTCGAGCTTGATGGAGCGCGCCGCCGGTCCTTCGCCGATCATGATGTCGAGCTTGTAGTCCTCGAGTGCCGGATACAGCACTTCCTCCACCACGGCCGAAAGGCGGTGGATCTCGTCCACGAACAGCACGTCGCGCGGCTCGAGATTGGTGAGCAGCGCCGCCAGATCGCCGGGCCGCTCCAGCACCGGTCCGGAGGTCTGGCGCAGGTTGACGCCCATCTCGTGCGCGATGATGTGCGCCAGCGTGGTCTTGCCCAGGCCCGGGGGGCCGAAGATCAGCACGTGATCGAGCGCTTCCTGGCGCTGGCGCGCGGCACCGATGAAAATTTCCATCTGCTCGCGCACCGCCGGCTGGCCGATGTACTCGGCGAGCGTGCGCGGCCGGATGCTGCGATCGATGGCCTCGTCCTCGGGCGTAGTCCGCGTGGTTACCAGGCGCTCGTCGGTCATCACCGCGACATCAACCGGCGCGCGCCGCGTTCTGCAGCGCGCGGCGGATCAGTTCGGCGCTGCTGATGCCGGTATCCTTGATGGCCTGCAGCATGCGGCCCGCTTCCGGCGGCTTGTAACCCAGGCTCACCAGCGCGGAAAGCGCCTCGTCGCGCGCCGTCATCGGTGCGCTGCGGGTCACTGCGTCGCCGCCTGCGTCATCCAGGCGGTCGCGCATCTCGACCACCAGGCGTTCCGCAGTTTTCCTGCCGATGCCCGGCAGGCGCGTGAGCGCAGTACTGTCGTTGTCGCGCACACAGCGCACGAAATTCTCCACGCTCACACCCGAGAGGATGGTGAGCGCCAGCCGCGGCCCCACGCCGTTCACGCGTATCAGCGCACGGAACAGGCGACGCTCGGTTTCAGTGCCAAAACCGAACAGCACGTGGGCATCCTCGCGCACCGCGAGATGGGTATAGAGCATGATCTCCGCGCCCACCTCGGGCAGACCATAAAACGTGGACATCGGGGCCTCGACCTCGTAGCCCACGCCCTGCACGTCCACGAGCAGGTGCGGCGCCTGGCGCTGCAGAATGCGGCCGCGCAAAAACCCGATCATCGTGCCTCCCCGAGCTGCCGAAGCAGGCGGCGGCTGTGGGCATGACAGATGGCCACGGCCAGCGCATCGGCGCTGTCGGCCTGCATGCGTCCCTGCAGACCCAGCAGGATTTTGACCATATGCTGCACCTGCTGCTTGTCAGCGCCGCCCTTGCCGGTGAGCGCCAGTTTCACTTCTCTCGGGGTATATTCGGACAGCGGCAAATCCAGCGCCAGCGTGGCGCAGATGGCCGCGGCGCGCGCCTGACCCAGTTTCAGGGCGCTGTCGGCGTTCTTGTGCACGAATGCCTTTTCCACCGCCAATTCCTCGGGCCTGAATTCCGCCAGCACCGCTTCCACCCCCCGGAAAATTCCGCGCAGGCGTACGCGGAAGTCGCTACCGGCGACGCGAATGCAGCCGCTGGCCACGTGTCCGAGCCGCTGCCCGTCATAATCCACCACGCCGTAGCCGGTGAACAGTGAACCCGGGTCAATGCCGAGTATGCGCACCTCCGCCCGCTCACGAGGCCTTGAGCAGGGCCGCGGGAAATTCGGCGTTGGAATACACTGCCTGCACGTCGTCCAGGTCTTCGAGTGCTTCCAGCAATTCCAGCACCGCCGGCGCCTGCTCGGCCGAGAGTTGCACCGCGCTGGATGCACGCAGCGTGACTTCGGCGGATTCCGGCATGAGACCGGCGCTCTCCATGGCTTGCCGGACGCCGTGAAACACGGCCGGATCGGTGAGCACCTCGAAGCTGCCATCCTCGGCCGCCACGATATCCTCGGCGCCTGCCGCCAGCGCGGCCTCCATCAATAGCGCTTCGCTGGTGCCGGCGGCAAACCTGAGCACGCCGCATTTGTTGAACAGATAACCTACCGAGCCGTCCGCACCCAGGTTGCCGGCATGCTTGGTGAATGCATGCCGTACCTCACCCACGGTACGCGTGCGGTTGTCAGTCAGACACTCCACGATGATGGCCACGCCACCCGGCGCATAGCCCTCGTAGCGCGCCTCTTCCAGCGCCGCACCTCCGGATTCGCCCGCACCACGCTTGATGGCACGCTCGATGGTGTCCCTGGTCATGTTGCCGCGCAGCGCGTTGTCCACCGCGAGGCGCAGGCGTGGATTGTGATCCGGATTTGGATCGCCGTGGCGCGCGGCGGTTGTGATCTCGCGGATCAGGCGTGTAAACAGTTTGCCGCGCTTGGCATCCTGGGCAGACTTGCGATGCTGGATATTGGCCCACTTGCTGTGACCGGACATGATTCACCGTCGCGCAACTCAGAAACTCAGGTTCAGCCCCACCATGAAGGTGTTGTCCAAGGTTACCGTGCTGGTGCCGGTGAAGGCCGCGGAAACGTGCCGATAGCCCACGTACAGCTCGGCGTTGCGCAGGATTTCATAGCCGGCGGTCACGCCGTACTGCAGGTAGCGATCCGCATTGTTGAAGGACACAACCTTGGGCGCCACGTACAGCTCACCGCCTATCGTAAAGCGGTTGTAGGTCGGCCAGGTGTAATTGAAATGTCCGCCGAGAGCCAGCACCGTGCCGTTGCCGTTGTACTGCTTGGGACTGACGAAGAACAGCTTGCCGCCCACGGCAAACACAAACGGTGAACCCACCGGATTGGCGTTGCCGACCACGGTTAAGCCGGCACTGCCGATGTCCACGTAATCGGTGTGATGCAGGTAACCGAATTCGGCCTGCAGCCCGGTGTTGGTGAGACCTGCCGCATAATTTATAGACGCGGAATTGCTGCCCAGATTGACGTTCAGGTCATTCGCCTGAGCAGCGAACGCGGCACACGCCGCAAGCATGAACACCACCAGCAAACCGGCGCGGCGCACGAGCATGTCAAGTCTCCTCAAAATGAAAATCCGGGACTACCGGTATATATGATAGCGTCAATTGACCGGCTTCTGCAGGACGGACGCATGCATGCGTGTGTGTTTTGCGGTTTTGCGGACTCCGACCTGCACATCCGCCCTCTGCAATTTGCATTCCATAACTGCGGCAGGGTCGGCGGCCTTGACCGTGGCCTTGCGGATGCGCTCGCCGGCACCCGGGTCCGGCCTGCACCTGGTCCTGCCGGCCTGACGCCTCCGGGGTAACTCCGGAATTTTTGCCCGCGCACACCGTCGGGACCGAGCTATGCGCCGATCCCGTGCGCTCTGTGGGCTTGCATTCGGGGGGTTCCCTTCAACACTCTCATAGACTACATTTCGCCCGTCCTACCACGAGGAACGGGTCATCCGAGGTCATACCCCCAGGCAGCCCAGACCCCATCTCATCGGCCGTGCCAGCCGCTTCCTCGGCTACATGCTGCTGTCGGTGATCCCCTTTCTGGCCGCGGGCTTCATTGTCTGGTACTACGGACAGCGCCCCGCGCCCCCCGCACCGCTGATCGCCCAGGCGAAGCTGATTCCCATCAAACCGCCTTCCGCGACCGCACTCGAGAACATCTTTTCCAGCCAGGACTACTCCTGGCCGCCGCAGGCTGCGGTTCCCCCGTACGCCATCCAGAGCTTGCCCTACGGATTCAACACCCTGGATCCGGATGAGAAGAAAACCGTGTTTTTCCGCGCCCTCCTGCCCATGGTGCTGGCGGAGAATCTGAATATCTGGAATCAACGGGTGTTTCTGCTGCAGCAGTTCGGTCACGGCCCGATAGACCCGTTGTCCGACGCCGGTCAGGAACTCGCAAGCATCGCCGATCAGTACAAAGTCGGCGGCGACCTGAATGACCCCAAAGTGCGCGAAACGCTCTTGAGCCGCGTGGACATCGTTCCGGTGGCGCTGGTGCTGGCGCAGGCCGCACAGGAGAGCGGCTGGGGTACATCCCGCTTTGCGCTTGAGGCCAACAATTTGTTCGGCATCTGGACCTGGGACAGCGAACAAGGCAGCGTGCCGGTCAACCGCCCCGGCGACGCCAATCACCTGGTGCGCGTGTACCCCGACCTGCAAAGTTCGGTGCGCGCCTATCTGCACAACATCAATGTAGGGTTCGCATATGTGGACTTCCGCAATATGCGCGCGCACATGCGCGCCACCGGCAAACCGCTGGACGCCTTCCAGTTGGCGGGTGCCCTGAACCGCTATTCGATTACCGGCAGCGCGTATATCGAAAATATCCGCGCCATGATCCGCGGCAACGAACTGGGCAAGCTCTCCGGGGTCACGTTGGACAATGCCGGCAGATGAGGCCCCAGCCCGAGGGTCAATCGCACTTCATTACTGCTTGCCGGCAGCAGTACATTGTTTGACCGTTCGCTCCTGATACGGAGATTCGCCATGCGATCCACTCTGTGGTTGGCGCACATTGCCGGGTTTTGCCTCAGCGCGGTCTGCGCGGCGGCGCGAGAAAATGAATTCGACCCGGCCGGATTGAGCGCGCAATCAGTCCTGGAGTTTCCGGCACCGTGGCGGCGAATCGCCGCCGGCAGCGGAAGCCAGGTCCAATACTGGCCGGACGGGTCGCAACGGATTCATCGTCCCCGCTGCACGTTGTGTGCGCTCATCGTCGCCTGGCTAACACGCTCCGCCCCAGTGCGCCGCGTCGTTACCACTCAGGAATTCGGCGGCAACAGCCAGATTTTGCTGTACCAGTAATAGCGCCCGTTGACCGGCGCGGTGCAGTTGTAACGCGTACGGCCGACACCGACCGGAACCGGCGCCTGGATGGCAAACCGGGTGCGCGCCGCGTTCAGCCAGGTAACCGGCATAGGCGGTCCGTTCAGATAGCAATGCAGTGCCTCGGGCGGTACGCGCCCGGGCACCAGGCTCACTTCCAGCCGTGGCGGATTGTTGGCGGCGGTCACCAGCGGATTCCACGGCTGCACCGACGCAATCGGCATCGGCAGGCTGGTGGCATCCAGCGCAAACTGGGAAATGGCGCTGTAGCCCTCCTCGATGGGGAAACGCGGCAAGGCGCGTGCATCCAATGGCTCGCCGATGGCGCCGGCTTGCTGCCCGAAGGCGACGTAGCCCAGCCCGGTGACCAGCTCGGCCAGATCCTGGTCGTATTCCCCGTAGGGATAAGCAAACAGTTTGGGATCAGCATTGGCCTGTGGTCCAAGCTCCGCCTGCAAACGTGCCTGAGCTCCCAGGATGTCCTTGCGCATGCGGTCGGCCCAGGCGAGATCGGTCTCGCCCGGCTTGCGAAACGGCAGATGCGCATGATCGATGGTGTGATTGCCAAAATTCGCGCCATGTTGCTGCATTTCCCGCAGCTCGTCCCAAGTCATGAAGTCCGGGAGATGCCGGTCCACGGAACCGGTCTCGACAAACACCGTAAACGGCCAGCCGCGCGCCTTGAGCCGCGGATAGGCATACTCGTACACCGTCTGGTATGCGTCATCGATGGTAATAGCCACCACGTGATCTGGAATCGCGCGGCCCGCCTTGAGATATTCCACGATCTTCGGCAGCGGCCACACCTGATAATGGCGCTGGGCGAGCCAATTCAACTGCGCGTCGAAATCCGCGAGCGTGACGTTGGTGGACGGGTAGCGCGCATCACCGAAGCGGTGATACATGAACACCACGGCATGTGAGGGCACGCCGGCCGGCGGCGATGGCGTTTGCGCCACTGTCGCTAACGGCAGCAGACTGAGAATCACCGCAGAAAACAGCTGGCGCATGAATGCAAACCTTAATCGCTGCGCCGCGAGGATGCAACGCGAAGCAATTCATCCATGCACGGCTTGCCCGGAGCCGGAACGCGGGCGTCAGCGGTTGAGCACATGAATCGCGCGCTTGTCCACCGCCAGCGCCGCTTCGTGCATGGCTTCAGCAAGCGTGGGATGCGCGTGAATGGTACGCTGCAGATCCTCGGCGCTGGCGCGGAATTCCATGGCGGTTACGGCTTCCGCGATCAATTCGGAGGCCATGGGACCGAGGATGTGCACGCCCAGAATCTCATCGTTGTCGGCCTGGGCCAGCATCTTCACCCGGCCGCTGCCCGCTTCCATGGCGTTGGCGCGGCCGTTGGCGGCGAATGGAAAAGTTCCGGCCTTGTACTTCACCCCCTGCTTTTTCAGTTCCTCCTCGGTCTTGCCCACCCAGGCGATTTCCGGCCAGGTATAGATGACCGAGGGAATGACATCGTAATTCATCTCCGCGATTTTGCCGGCGATCAGGTCCGCGACCATGATGCCCTCTTCCGAACCCTTGTGCGCCAGCATCGGGCCGCGCACACAGTCGCCGATGGCCCAGGTATTTTTCACGCCTGTGCGGCACTCTTCGTCCACCTGGATGAAGCCGCGCGGGTCGAACTTCACCGCGCTGCCGTCCTCAGTCAGGTTCCGCGTCGCCGGCCGGCGTCCCACCGCCACGATCAGCTTGTCCACTTCGATGGCGTGCTTGCCCTCCTTGTCCTCGTAGTTCACCGCGACGCCGCTCTTGCCCTGGCTCGCGCCGGTAACCTTCGCACCCAGCCGGATGTCGAGGCCCAGTTTGCGGAACTGGCGTTCGGCTTCTTTGGCAATCTGCTGGTCGGCCATGAACAGGAACTGCTCCATGGCTTCAAGCATGGTCACCTGGGAGCCGAGCCGGTGCCAGACACTCCCAAGCTCCAGGCCAACAACGCCCGCGCCGATCACGCCGAGACGCTTGGGCACCGCGGAGAATTCCAGCGCGCCCCAGGAATCCACGATGTTCTTGCCGTCGAAGGGCGCAACTTTGAGTTCCACCGGCTCCGAGCCCGCCGCCAGAACGATATGCTTGGATTCGAGGATCTCCTTCTGCTTGGGATCACCGAAGTCCGTCACTTCCACCGTGCCGTTCTTCAAAAGGCGCGCGCGGCCCGCAATGCCGCTGACGTTGTTGCCCTTGAACAGCAGCGCGATGCCGCCGGTGTGGGTCTGGACGATTCTGGTTTTGCGCGCCTGCATCGCGGCCACATCCATCTTCACGTTACCGACCTGGATGCCGTGTGCGGCAAATTCGTGCTGCGCCTTGTGGAACATCTCGGAGGATTCCAGCAATGCCTTCGAGGGAATGCAGCCGGCATTCAGGCAAGTGCCGCCGAATGCGTGCTTGCCGTCCAGGTTTTTCCAGTCGTCCACGCACGCGGTCTTGAGACCATTTTGTGCGGCGCGGATGGCGCACACGTAGCCGGCCGGGCCGGCGCCAATGACTACGACATCAAAAGATTGGTTCATGCAAATTTCCTTCGAACGGCTGACAAAATGCGCCTTCCCCCAAAATCTCTCCGCGCGCGAAGCGTGGTGCCCCTCTTTGCAAAAAGGGGGTGAGGGGGGATCTCGAGCGCCGGGTTTTTACTGTCACAGTACCTCGGGCGCTCTTGCAAGCAACCCCCTCAACCTGACCGCTCCCCCTTGAGCGAGAAGTGACAAGCAAGGAAATCAAATCTGTAACAACAAACGTGCCGGATCTTCGAGAGATTCCTTGACCGACACCAGAAACAGCACCGCTTCGCGACCGTCCACGACGCGATGATCGTAGGTAATCGCAATGTACATCATGGGCCGCGCCACGATCTGGCCGTTGACCACCACCGGCCGCTCCTTGATGGCGTGCATGCCGAGGATCGCGCTCTGCGGCGGATTGATGATAGGCGTGGAGTACAGCGAACCGAACACTCCGCCGTTGGTGATGGTGAAGGTGCCGCCGGTGATTTCCTCGATGCTGATCTTGCCGTCACGGGCGCGCGCCGCGAGGTCCGCCAGCGTTTTCTCGATCTCCGCGTAACTCATCTGGTCGGCGTCGCGCAGCACCGGCGTCACCAGGCCGCGCGGCGTGGATACCGCGACGCAGATGTCCCAGTAATCGTGATAAATGATGTCGTTGCCCTCGGTGGAGGCGTTCACCACCGGATATTTCTTCAGCGCCTCGATCACGGCCTTGACGAAGAACGACGTGAAGCCGAGCCTTACACCCTGCTGCTTCTCGAACCTGTCCTTGTAACGCGCACGCAGCGCCAAGACCTGGGAGAGATCCACCTCGTTGAACGAGGTAAGCATCACGGTGTTGGCCTGGGATGCAGTCAGGCGTTCCGCAATGCGCGCGCGCATGCGCGTCATGGGTACGCGCCGGTCCTGGCGCGCACCGGACGGCGCACGCGCAGCAGCGCCGGACGCCACCGGCGGTTCGGAACCCGCCGGCGCCGCGGTTCCGCCACGATTGATGAAGTTGAGCACATCGCCCTTGGTGAGCCGTCCATCCAGACCCGTGCCCTGGATGGCCGCGGGATTCAGTTGGTGCTCCTCGACCAGCCGCCGCACCGACGGACTGAGTGGCAGGTCACGCTCCGCCGGCGTCACGGTTGCC
>JAGXAZ010000106.1 GCA_018971365.1 Gammaproteobacteria bacterium
TCCTGCAGGATTTCCAGCACCCCGTCGCCGGAGATTTCCTCGCCGTTGCGCGCGTGTGCCTTGAGGATGGAGAAGATCACGTCCTGCTTGCGCGAACGCGCCATGTTCTCCAGGCCCATGGATTCCGCCAGTTCGATGATGGCTTCGGCGGGTCTTTTCTTGAGGTCAGTCAGATTCATAAACGCGGAGTTCCCGATATTATTCAATAGAGAGGAAAGCCGGCGAATGCCGGGGTTAGGAAAATGTTTTGCAATTCTGTCTTGTGTTGCCGGCGGTTCGCTGCCGCCGTGCACACCGCGAGCCGCGTGTGCGGCCGCGATCAAATATTGGTTTCAATGAATGCCGTCAACTGCGATTTTGAAAGCGCGCCGATTTTCTGCGCCTGTACGCTGCCGCTTTTGAACAGCATCAGGGTGGGAATGCTGCGAATCCCGTATTTCTGGGTAAGCTGGGCATTTTCGTCCACGTTGACCTTGGCGATCTTGAGCTTGCCGTCGTAGTCCTTGGCGATCTCGTCGAGGATCGGGGCGATCATCTTGCAGGGCCCGCACCACTCCGCCCAGTAATCCACCAGCACCGGGACACTGGATTTCAGTACGTCGTTCTCGAAATTGGCGTCGGTGGTATACACGATCTGGTCACTCACGGTTATCGATCCTCCGGTAGCTGAAACTGTTGATGCCGCCGATGGGCGGATGGGTGCGTTGGCGTGCAACCCGCAGGGGAAGTGACGTGCCGTGCCGGTTTAGGGCACAATGTCGCGGCTGGGTCGCGTCGCTGAATTAATAAAGCGTTATGAAGTTCTGGAACGTCCCGCACAAAGCGCGGGTACTGGGCGTTGAAGCCTATTTGAGCCCAACCGCCGACGGATTGCAAGCCCCCGGATCACTCACGAAGCCACAATGGAACAACACCTGACCGAGCTGCGTTTCGAGTCCATGGGACTGGCCGCGCCGCTGCTTGCCAGCCTCGCCGAGGCCGGCTTCAGCCGTTGCACACCCATTCAGGCGGAAGCGCTGCCGCTGCTGCTCAAGGGCCAGGACGTGGCCGGACAGGCACAGACCGGCACCGGCAAAACCGCTGCGTTTCTCCTGGCGCTGTATCAGCGGCTCCTGACGCACCCGCCCAAACCCGGGCGCCGTGCGCATCAACCGCGTGCGCTGGTGGTGGCCCCCACGCGCGAATTGGCCGTGCAGATTCACAAGGACGCGGAGCTTTTGGGCCGCCACACGGGCATCAGCCGTGCGCTGGTGTATGGCGGCGAAAACTACGAGCAACAGCGCGACAGCGTGGCAGCCGGTGTGGATTTGCTGATCGGCACTCCCGGTCGGTTGATCGATTACTTCAAGCAGCACGTATTCGATTTGCGCGCCCTGGAGGTCATGGTGCTGGACGAAGCCGACCGCATGTTCGACATGGGCTTCATCGCCGACGTGCGCTTTCTGATGCGCCGCATGCCGCACCCCACCGAGCGGCTCAACATGCTGTTCTCCGCGACGCTTTCCTACCGCGTCATGGAGTTGTCCTACGAACACATGAACAATGCGCAGTTCGTGCGCATCGAGCCGGATCAGGTCACCGTGGAGCGCGTGCGTCAGTTGCTGTATCTGCCCGCAGCCAACGAAAAAATCGCACTGCTGGTGGGCCTGCTGCGGCAACTGGAAGCCCACCGCACCATGGTGTTCGTGAACACCAAGCGCGTGGCGGAAGATGTGGAAGCCTGGCTCAAAGGCAATGGCTTCAAGGCCGCGGTGCTGTCCGGCGACGTGCCGCAGAAAAAGCGCCTGCGTCTGCTCAGGGAATTCACCGAGGGCGCACTGCCGATCCTGGTGACCACCGACGTGGCCTCGCGCGGGCTGCACATTCCCGACGTCACGCACGTCATCAACTACGATCTGCCCCAGGATGCCGAGGACTACGTGCACCGTATCGGCCGCACCGCACGCGCCGGCGCCGAAGGTGACGCCATCAGCTTTGCCTGCGAGGAATACGCGTTTTCGCTGCCGGAGATCGAGCACTACATCGGCCGCGCCATACCACGCGAGGCGCTCAAACCGGACCTTATCGCCGAATTGCAACCCGCCGCCAAACGCGAGCGCTATCACGCGCAGTTGCACCATCACGGCCATGCGCCGGGGCACGGTGGCATGCGCAGCAGCCGGCGGCGCAGGCGCTGAGGCGTGAGGCGTGAGGCGTTCAAAACGCTTGGTTCTGACAATTTGTCTTTCAATAATTTCGCGCTTTCTCCAGCTCCTCACTCCTCACCCCTAACCCCTCATTGCTTTCCGGCACCAACTCTGCCAGCGACTCCACGGAGGGGAACTCGTGGATCTCGCGCACCGGCAGCTGACTGTCCGGACGGCGCACGGCAATCAGCCGGTCCATGCCGTCGGCCTGTGCCGCGCGCAGCACCGGCAGACTGTCGTCCACAAACAGCGTGTTGTGCCGCTCGAAGGGTTCCAGCGTCCGCAGGCTGTGCCAGAATCCTGCGTTTTCCTTTGGATGACCGAGTGCATGCGCGGATACCACACGGTCGAAAAACCGCCCCAGTCCGGTGTATTCAAGTTTTATGGCCAGCACGCCGGGATGGGCATTGGTCAGCAGCACCAGACGCTTGTGCGCCGCCTGCGCGCGCTGCAACAGCTCCACGGCACCCGCATGCACGCGGATTGAATCCTGGAGTCCGCGGGTCAGCGCCAGTATGTCCAGCCCGAGTTCGGCTGACCAGAAATCGGCGCTGTACCATTGCAGCGTGCCTTCGACTGCGCGAAAGCGCGGCCGCAACTGCGCCTGCGCCTGCGCCGTGCTCAGGCCGCGGCGCTCGCCGAAATGGCGCGGCAGGTATTCCTGCCAGAAGTAATTGTCGAAATGCAGGTCGAGCAACGTGCCGTCCATGTCCAGGAACACGTTGTCGAGCCCCTCCCAATCCACTTGCAGGCGCGCCTTTTGCAACATGGCCGGTATGATATACCGGCATTCCCGCAAACCGGAGCTGTACCGTGCGATACGCCGACGCGCGCATGCTTGAACCGCTGCTCGACATTGCCGACGCCGCCGGCCGGCGCATTCTGGAAATCTACGGCACGGATTTCAGAGTGCAGCAGAAAGCCGATCATTCGCCGGTCACCGCGGCCGATCTCGCGGCCCAGGAAATCATCGTCCGGGGGCTGAAACGGCTCACGCCCGATCTGCCGGTGCTCTCGGAAGAATCCAGCCAGATTCCGTTTGCCGAGCGCCGCCGCTGGGACAGCTACTGGCTGGTGGACCCGCTCGACGGCACCAAGGAATTCATCAGCCGCAACGGCGACTTCACCGTAAACATCGCGCTGGTGCAGCAGCATGCGCCGGTAGTGGGCGTGGTGCACATCCCGGCGGAGGATCTCAGCTATTACGGCGTGGTGGGTACCGGTGCCTGCCGCCGCAAAAACCGTGCGGCATCCGAGCCGATACACGTGCGCCCGCTGGCCGGCGGACCGGTACGCGTGGTCGCCAGCCGCTCGCACCGCGGCGAACTGCTGGACGCCTATCTGGCAAAACTCGGCGCGCACGAAACCCTGTCGCGCGGCAGCGCCCTGAAATTCTGCCTGGTGGCGGAAGGCGCAGCCGACGTGTACCCGCGCCTCGGCCCGACCTCGGAATGGGACACCGCGGCGGGCCACGCCGTATTGCTTGCCGCCGGCGGCCATGTGATCAACGTGGAAGGTACGGCGCTCAGCTACAACTCGAAAGAATCGCTGCTCAACCCGCACTTTATCGCCTACGCCGACAACGCGCGCGACTGGCGCCAATACTTGTAGGAACGGCCCATGGCCGCGATTCATCCATTATCGCGACGTGGGCGTTGCTCCTACAAAACGACTCCGGTCAATGATTTACGCCGAGCAAGCCGTTGCGAAAGTCCTCGGGCAGGTTCGGGCCAAGAAATGCGTTCAGCAGCGCGGTGTGGAAATCCGTCCCGGCGATCGTGCCCTTGAGCGCGCCATTCCAGCTCACTTCGGTGCCCTGTCCCGGAATGTAATCCAGGGTGATGATATCGCCACGTTTCGCCTGGCCAAAAAAGCTGACGAACTGGTCGATCTTGGCACGCAGTTCCGGACTGATCTCGGGATTGTTGTCGTTGAAGCCTTCATCCCACGCATCCTTGAACTGCCGGGGACTGGCGGCATAGATCATGTTCATCTGCACGCGGTCCGGACCGGCCTGGGCGAGCACTGCTTCCACCGTATTGGCTTTCTCGCGCAAATACAGGCCGCCCACATACACCTTGACCTTGAACCAGGTCTTGGTGCGCAACGCGATGCCATTCAGCACCAGAGTCTGCCCGCCCACCACGGCGGTGTCCGACAGATTGACGCCCGCCAATGAAGCGGCCTGGACTCCCGTCAGCCCGCCCACCGCCAGCAACAACAAACCCGCAAATAGCTTCCTCATGACTGCACCTCAATCCATTTTCGAAGCACCAAGCCTAGCATTTCAGCCGGCCGGATGCGTGCCCGCCGCTTTGAGATAACGCGCAAAGAACGCCAAGGTCCGCTTCCAGGCATCGGCCGCCGCGGCCGGCCGGTAATTTCCACCCGAGGGATTGGCAAAGGCATGACCGGCACCGGCGTATTCATGGATTTGGGCATTCACATGCGCATCCTTGAGCGCCGCCTCGAAGGCATGCACGTCCGCAATCGTGATGCCCTGATCCTGCTCGCCGAAAAAGCCAAGCAACGGCATTTTCAGCTTTGACAGCTCCGCCACGTTGTCCACCGGACGGCCGTAATACATGACCGCGGCATTCAACTGATCGGGCAGCATCAGCGCAGTCTGCAACGACCAGCCGCCGCCGAAACACCAGCCGATGACGCCGACACGTGGCGCATGCAGAGTGTCGTGCACATAGGCATACGCCTGGCGCAGATTGCTGCCGGCCGCCGCGGTGTCGCTCAGCACACCTTTCATCAGCTTGACTGCCGCCTCGGGCGTGTCGGCCACTTTACCGCCGTAAAGGTCCACCGCGAGTGCCGCGTAGCCTTCGCCGGCCAACTGGTCCGCCATACTGCGGATATTGTCGTTCAGCCCCCACCATTCGTGAATCACGATGATGCCGGGCCGCGCTCCGCGCGCGTGCAAGGGCTCGACCAGATAACCACGAACCGGCTGGCCGTTGACCGTGGCATAGACCACTGCGCGGTGCTGGATCGGCTGTGCCGGCTGCGGGTAAGTCGCGGGACTCGCGACCGGTGCATCGTGCATGTGCATTGCCGCCATTGCGAGCAAGTATTGCCGGTCGCTCATGGCCATAACCGCCGGCGCACACAGCAAACCTGATACCAACAACCAGCCGGTCAACACTGAATGGGTTCGCATGGGTTCACTCTTGTTCAGCGGCCACGGTACACACACCCCGAAGTGCAGGTTTCGGCAATTACCACTTTCGCCAGTTGCGGCAACGAAGGTTTCAGCCGCTGCCAGATCCAGCGCGCCAGGATTTCACTGGTGGGGTTTTCCAGGCCGGGAATCTCGTTGAGATAACGGTGATCGAGGGCTTCGAACACCGGCGCAAATGCCTGCTTCAATTCCGCAAAATCCATGATCCAGCCGGTGTCGGGCTGCGGCTCGCCGCTCACGTAAATCCTGACGCGGAACGAATGGCCGTGCAGGCGGCTGCACTTGTGGCCGGCCGGCAGGTTCGGCAGGCGATGGGCCGCTTCGATATGAAAGACCTTGAAAATTTCCATTGCGTTTATTAGTTGCCGGCGGCCACGGGTAAACTAAAGGTTCATTTTAGCCGGTCGGCAAGGGGATTTAGGGCAATGCGCGATAGGTGCGCCGGCACGTGGCGGCGGGCACACTCAGCCCCGCCTGCAACCCGGCCCCTTGCACCGGCTGGCGGCGAAACGTATGTTGAGCAGAAATCCCTTCACCGGCATCCTGGATACGGATATCACACCCATGACCAGCATTCCCAGCAAGGGAATTCGCGCCAAGCTCGAACAACTGCGGGTCGAGCATCGTGATCTCGACATGGCCATCGGCCGGCTGGCGGACGATCCGCACACCAACGAATTGCAGCTAAAGCGCCTCAAGAAGCGCAAGTTGCAGCTCAAGGACTACATCGCCAAGCTCGAGAGCCTGATGATCCCGGACCTTGATGCCTGAATGTACCGGCATGGCCGGGGCGCGCCCGGTTGCCGCAGCTAACGATCTTCCAGCGGGTCCGGCCCAGCGGCCTGGTCATAGACCTTGGCGTCAATGAATATGCGCACCACGTCGCTGTCGAGCTTGCCCTGCTGCGCCTCGTCTTCGAGCACTTTGAAGGCCCGGTCCGAAGGCAGGGACTTCCGGTAGGGCCGGTCGGTGGCGGTAAGGGCGTCGTAAATGTCGGCCACGGTCATGAGTCGCGACGCCAGGGGGATGTCCGCTTCGGTGCGGCCGCGCGGATAGCCGCTGCCGTCGAGCTTTTCATGATGCGCGCCCGCGATTTCCGGAATCGCCGCCAGCTCCTCCGGCCAGGGGATACGCCGCAGGAAATTGTAGGTATGCAGCACATGCGCTTCGATTTCGCGCCGCTCTTCCGCGCTGAGGCTGCCGCGCGGGATGGACAACACGCGCCGCTCCTCGGCGGTCAACAGCGGCGTGCCCTCCTCGGTGAGGCTGTATTCAACCGCCTGCTTAAGCGCCTTGCCGGATTTTTTCTTCGCGAGTTCGGGCTCGTTGGCTTCCTGGATGGCCGCCCAGTAAACCTCCAGGGCCGCAAGCTTGCTCTGCAGTTCGTGCTCGATGGTGCGCAATTCCTGGCCTGAATCCATGCGGGTTTTCAGCATCACCAGTTGCTGCGCCAGCGCGCGACGCTTGAGGCGCTCCGTTTCCACGCTGATGCGCGCCTGGATGGCCTGAAAATCCTCGGTCGTGAGCTTGTGGGATTTGACCAGCACGTT
>JAGXAZ010000107.1 GCA_018971365.1 Gammaproteobacteria bacterium
CCAATCCCAACCGCGTGCAATGGGAAAGCTGTCTCGCCGCGCTCGAAGGCGGCCGCACTGCCCTGGCGTTTGCTTCGGGCGTGGCCGCCGCCGGCGCGGTGTTCCAGGCGCTCAAGCCCGGGGATCACGTGATTTGCAGCCGCGATGCCTATCATGGCGTCATGCGGCTGCTGCGCGAAATCATGCAGCCTTGGCGCCTCAACGTGAGCTTCGTGGACTGTACCGATCCCGCCGCGCTGCACCCGGCGCTCACGCCCGCCACGCGGCTCCTGTGGCTCGAAACCCCGTCGAATCCACTGCTCAAGATCACCGATCTCGCCGCCGCCGTGGACATTGCGCGCGCGCACGACGTCATCACGGTGTGCGACAACACCTTTGCCACGCCGGTGCTGCAGCGTCCGTTCGAATACGGCGTGGATTTCGTCATGCACAGCGCCACCAAGTATCTCGGCGGCCACAGCGACGTGCTGGGCGGCGCCATCGTGGCGCGTGAGAATAATCCGCTGGCCGAACGTCTCCGTTTCCTGCAGTCCGAGGCCGGCGCGGTGCCTTCGCCGTTCGACTGCTGGCTGTTGCTGCGCGGCGCGGCCACGCTGCCGCTGCGTATCCGCGCGCAGTCGCAGAACGCGCTGGAGCTGGCGCGCTTCCTCGCCGGCCACCGCGCAGTGGAGCAGGTGTTCTATCCCGGACTGGATTCGCATCCCGGACACGCGCTGGCCGCGAAGCAAATGCGTGCCTTCGGTGCCATGCTATCCTTCACGCTCAAGGGCGGCGAAGCCGCCGCCATGCGCGCAGCGGCCGCCGTCCATCTGTTTACCCGCGCCACCAGTCTGGGCGGCGTGGAAAGCCTGATCGAGCACCGGGCGTCCATGGAAGGCCCGGACACCCAGACGCCGCGCAACCTGTTGCGCGTGTCGGTGGGTGTCGAGCATGTCGGCGATCTGATTGCCGATCTGGATCAGGCTCTGTCTGCGGCCTGAATCCCAACGACTCTTTAAGATTCCGAGGACTTTCACATGCGCCAAGGCCTGATTTCCCTGCTGTCGGGTTTGTTGCTGCTGCTGTCGGCGTTGCCGGTGCTCGCTGCACCGGGCGCCGCCGGCATCACACTGGAACAGATCATGGCCAATCCGGACTGGATCGGAAATCCGCCGGAACGCGCCTACTGGAGCTGGGACAGCCGCCACATTTACTACTGGCAGAAGCGCCAGGGCAGTCCGCTGCGCGACCTGTTCGCGGTCAACGTCGCAAGCGACAGCATCGTCAAGGTCCCGGACAGCGACCTCGGGACGGTGTCCGCGCCCGGCGACAGCTACAACCTCGCGCACACGCTTAAGGTGTTTGTGCGTGACGACAACGTGTTCGTGCGCGACCTCAGAACCGGCACGCTGCGCCAGCTCACGCGCGACAGCGTCGCCAAGACCGACGCCGAATTCATGGCCGACGGCGCGCGCGTACAGTGGCATCAGGGCACCGACGTTTATCTGTATAACCTGCACACCGGGCTGATATCGCTGGCCGCCAACCTCCAACTCACGGAGGATCCGGAAAAGATCAAGCCGCCGCAGAATTACCTGCAGGCCGAACAGCGGCGGCTGTATGAATTTCTGAGCAAGCAGCAGGCCAACACCGAGGCCGCCCACGCCCGCCAACAGGCACAGAACACCGCGGATGCCACGCGCATGCCCGCGCCCTGGTATCTCGGCGACCAGATCAAGATCATCCGCAGCTCGCTCTCGCCCGACGGCCGCTGGCTGGTGCTGGTGACCATCCCCGCGAGCTATCAGCGCGGCGCGCCCGGCATCATGCCGGAATGGATCACTGCTTCTGGCTACGTGGAAATGCTCAAGCGTCACACCTACGTCGGCCTGAATCCGCCGGCACCGCAGTCGGTCATGGTTCTGGACCTCGAACACCACAGCTCCTTTGACGCGGATCTCACGCAACTGCCCGGCATCAAGGACGATCCGCTGGCGGCGCTGCGCAAATCCGCGGTGGCCTGGGACGTGAAGCACGGCATTCCGCGGAAAACCGCCGAGGAGTCGGTGAAAGCGCCGGCCGTGCGGCCGGTGTCGGTATGGGGCATCGCGTGGAGCGACAACGGCGAGAATCTGGCGCTCATGTTCCGCGCCAACGACAACAAGGATCGCTGGATTGCCACGCTGGATTTCGCCACCAAGACCCTGCTGACCCAGAACCGGCTCACCGATCCCGCATGGATCAACTGGGACTTCAATGATTTCGGCTGGCTGCACGACAACCACACTCTGTGGTACCTGTCCGAAGCCACGAATTACTCGCAGCTCTACCTCAAGGACATCAATGCCAAGAGCGCGCGCCAGCTCACGAGCGGCAAGTTCGAAGTGTCCGATCCGCTCCTGACCCGCGACGATCGCGAATTTTTCGTGGTTGCCAACGTCAAGGCTCCCGGCATTTATGAAATCTACCGCGTCAACGTGCGCACCGGAGACATGCAGGCGGTCACGAATCTGGGCGGCGTCAACGGTCCGCAACCGTCGGCGCTCGAGAGCGGCGGCATGGGTTATGCGCTCTCGCCCGACGGCCGCAAGCTGCTCGTGTATCACTCCACCACGCTCACGCATCCGGAAGTGTGGGTGGCGAATGCGCGCCCGGATGGCGCGGCCAAACAACTGACGCACACGCTGTCCAGCGCGTTCACTTCCATTGACTGGGTGGCGCCCAAAATCGTGCAGGTGCCGTCTTCGCATCCGGAGGTCAAGCTGCCGATTTACGCGCGCCTGTACCTGCCGCGGAATTACTCGACCGCGCAATCCTGGCCGGCGGTGGTGTTCATCCACGGCGCCGGTTATCTGCAGGACGCCCATCAGGGCTGGTCGTATTATTTCCGCGAGATGATGTTCAGCACCTTCCTCACGCAGCACGGTTATCTGGTGCTGGACATGGATTACCGCGGCTCGCAGGGCTACGGCCGCGACTGGCGCACCGCCATCTACCGGCACATGGGCCATCCCGAAGTGCAGGACATCGAGGACGGCGTGCACTGGCTGGAGCAGGACTGGCACGCGGATCCGCAACGCCTGGGGGTGTGGGGCGGCTCCTACGGCGGCTTCATGACCTACATGATGATGTTCCGCCGTCCCGATCTGTTTGCCGCGGGCGCGGCCCTGCGTCCGGTGGGCGACTGGGCGGACTACAACGATTTCTACACCGCCGACATCCTCAACCGTCCGGCGATCGATCCCGAGGCCTACTTCGTGAGTTCGCCCATCAATTACGCCGGTCAGCTCAAGCACCGCCTGCTGATCCTGCAGGGCATGGAGGACGACAACGTGTTTTTCCTGGATACCGTGCACATGATCCAGAAACTCCAGGAGCTGCGCAATCCGAATTTCGACGTGATGATCTACCCAAGCGAGCATCACGACTTTGCCGCGGCGTATTCGTGGCTGGACGAATACCGGCGCATCTGGCAGTTGTTCCAGACCTATGTCAATCCGCCGGCGGCAAAGAACGCGAGCGGAAATTAAACGCTTTGCATCGCGGCAGGCGGACTATCGGTCCGCGCCGCTCCCACAAATCGCAAGCTGGATTTCGTGGGAGCGGCTTCAGCCGCGACGAATTCCCGGCATCGCATCCGAAGCCGCTTCTTCAGGACCAAAGGAATCGTCGCCTAAATGTCGCCCCTGATGTTCGACGATCTCGACGCCGCCGTGGACGCGATCCTGGCGCGCGTCGGCAAGCGCCTGCTGGTCGGCACGCCGCTCGGCATCGGCAAGCCCAATCATCTGCTGAATGCCCTCTACGGGCGCGCCTGTAGGGATTCCTCGCTCCGCCTGACCATCATGACCGCACTCTCACTCAACCGCCCGGCGGGCAAGAGCGATCTGGAAAGGCGCTTCCTCGGCCCGTTCGCGCAGCGCGTGTTCGGCGATTATCCCGAGCTCGATTACCTCCGCGATCTGGAGCGCGGCGCGCTGCCGCCCAACGTCGAAATCTCCGAGTTCTACTTCAAGTCCGGCAATCTGCTCGGCAATGCGCATGCGCAGCAGCACTACGTGAGCAGCAATTACACGCACGTGGTACGCGACATGCTGGCCGCGGGCGTGAATGTGATCCTGCAGATGGTCGCCAAACAGGAACGCGACGGCCGCAGGTTCTACAGCCTCTCCGGCAACCCGGATCTCACGCTCGACATCCTGCCGCCGCTGCGCGCCGCCGAAAAAGCCGGCCGCAAAGTCGCGGTCGTGGGACTGGTCAACAACCATCTGCCCTACATGCACGGCGATGCCGAGGTCGGTGCGGAGTTCTTCGACATGCTGGTGGACAACCCGCGATATGCGCACCAGCTGTTTGCCGTGCCCAACCTCGCGATTGATCCCGCCGAACACATGATCGGCCTGTACGCCAGCACGCTCATCCGGGACGGCGGCACCCTGCAGGTGGGCATCGGTTCGCTGGGCGATGCCTTCGTGTACGCGACGCGGCTGCGCCATGCCGACAATCCGCGCTATCTGGAACTGCTGCAAACGCTGGGCGTGCGGGCAAAGTTCGAGCGCGTGATCGCGGCACTCGGTGAAACGGCGCCGTTTGGGACCGGCCTGTATGCCGGCAGCGAAATGTTCAGCGACAGCCTGCTGCATCTTTACCGCGCCGGCATTCTCAAGCGCCGCGTGTACGATCACGACGCCATCCAGAAACTGCTGAATGAGGGCAAACTTTCCGAAAGCATCGGGCCGGACACGCTCAGCGTGCTGCTCAAGGCCGGCGTCATTCACGCAACGCTGACCGCCGAAGATGTGATTTTCCTCAAACGCTACGGCATCCTGCGCGCGGATGTGCGCTGCGACGAGGACGTGCTGATTCCGGCGGATGGCGCGCGCCTCAAACCGGACCTGACGAATCGCGAAGACTTCGCCCGCATCGTCACGCACGCCCTGGGCACGCGCCTGGCCGGCGGCGTGCTACTGCACGGCGCGTTCTTCCTCGGCTCCAACTGGTTCTACGAGGAGCTGCGCCGGATGCCGGAACCCGAACGCCGGCTGTTCAGCATGACCGCGGTGTCCAAGGTCAATGAGATTTTCAGCGACGTGGCCCTCGAGCAAAGCCAGCACCGCCACTCGCGCTTCCTCAATATCTGCATGAAGATGACGCTGCTCGGCGCCGCGGCTTCCGATACGCTCGCGGGCGGCCAGGTGGTATCAGGCGTCGGCGGCCAGTACAACTTCGTGGCCATGGCGCACGCGCTCAGGCAAGCCCGCTCGGTGCTGATGCTGAAAAGCACCCGCGAAGAACGCGGCCGCACGGTTTCCAACCTGGTGTGGGACTACGCCCAGTGCACCATTCCGCGCCACCTGCGCGACCTCGTGATTACCGAGTACGGCATCGCCGACCTGCGCGGCAGACAGGACTGGGAAGTGATCGCTGCGCTGCTCAACATCTGCGACTCGCGTTTCCAGGACCCACTGCTCGCGCAGGCGCGGCGTGCCGGCAAGATTCCGCGGGATTACCGCATTCCCGAAATCTTCCGGCACAACACGCCGGCAGAACTCCACGCCGATCTCAAGCCTTTCCAGAGCGCCGGCCTGTTCCCGGAATTTCCCTTCGGCTGCGAATTCACCCCCGAAGAACTGGTGCTCGGCAAGGCGCTGCTCAATCTCAAACGCCGCACCGCCAACTGGCCCGGGCGCCTGGCCGCACTCGCGGCGGCGCTGGTCGCTTCGACCGGCAAGGCCGCTTACCGGCCCTATCTGCAGCGCATGGGCCTCGACCGGCCCGCCGGTCTGCGCCAGCGGCTCGCCGCCAAACTGCTGGCCGCCGCCCTGGCGCACACGGCGGGACAAGTCAGGCCGGGTCCGGGTGAAAATGCCGTTTCTGATTGACCGACCGCCCCACTGGAGGCTGCCATGAGAACTCCCGCGGCCCTGCTGCTGAGTGTGTGCCTGATCCTGGTTTGCGCCGCGCCGGCATTCGCGTCCCTGCCTGCAACCACCGCGGCCGGCATTCCGCTGGATGCACCGTGGAAAGTCCAAATCTACGAGCTGGCGCACAGCAAATTCGTGCATCCGGCCTGGGGCTGGCAACACTCGGAGCGCGATTATCTGCTGGCGCTCAGGCTCGCCAAAGGCGACCACCTCAAGATAGACACGGACGTGCTGTTCGCCGCCGCCTTCTTGCACGACATGTCAGCCTTCATGCCCTGCGAGGACAAGAAGATGGAGCACGGCGAGTGCGCGGCGGAACAAGCCGGAAAAATGCTGCAAGGCACCGGCTTCCCCATGCAGAAACTCGCAGCCGTACAGCAGGCCGAACGCGGCCACATGTACTACAGCAACCCGGGCAGCGATCCTACCGCCATCGTGTTGCACGATGCCGACTCGCTGGACTTTCTCGGTGCCATCGGTGCGGCGCGTATCATTGCACTCACCGGCGCCCAGGCCCCGAGCTTCGCGCCGGCAGTCAAGACGCTGAACGGATTCCTCAAGGAAATCCCGCCCAGCCTCATCACCAACACCGCGAAGCGCATCGGCGCCGGGCGCGCGGCGCAACTCAAGGCCTTCCTCGACAACCTGCAGCAGGAAACCTTCGACGGCCGCGCGATATAGGTACGTTGAAAGCCCCCTCCCTCGAAAATCCCCCTCTTTCGAACTTCGCGGTCCTGCTTCGTCCGAAAGTCCAGGGCGGTCATCCATGGCCGCCCGCTCCGCGCATCGCGCTTCGCCCCCCTTTTCCAAAGGGGGAAGATGATTTTGCGATTGCCACTCGCTGGATGCCGGCCTGCGCCGGGAGGAATCCAGAGAGAATTGCCTGGGGCACATGACAACATGCGCAGTCGTGATAAAAATCCCCCGCACGCAAAGCGTGCTCCCCCCTTTGCAAAGGGGGGTAAGGGGGGATTTTCTCA
>JAGXAZ010000108.1 GCA_018971365.1 Gammaproteobacteria bacterium
GATTTAGAGCAGTGGCTCCGCGGCGACTATGCGGTTTCCGGCATCACACTGAACTGGTTCTTTGCACTGCGTATTGTGGCAGTGCCGTTGGTGTTGTGTGGTGGTGGTGCCCGGGGAGTAATGGAGGTCGGCTTCTATCAGGCCCTGGTTAAACTGCAGATTCCGATCAACAAGATGATCGGCAGCTGGGTCGGGCGTCCGACGGTTACAGCGGGTCGGCTTAAGTGTCGGAGCGGCTACCCGAGTTTCGAAAGTACGGGGAATGCCTGGAGCAGCCAGTAGGAGAACCGCGCGAGCTGGCCGGTCATAATCGCGACCCCGATAACAATCATTACCACGCCGGATAGCCGGTATAGCCAGACACCAGCAGGCCGGAACTTGCGAATGCGCTGCACCAATGTACCAGTAAAGATGGTGGCAAGCAGAAATGGGACCGCCAGCCCCGCCGCGTACACAGTCAGTAGTGCTACGGCGCTGGACGTGGCTCCACTTGCTCCCACGGTAAAGATAGCGCCCAATACCGGTCCGATGCACGGTGTCCAACCGAAGGCGAAAGCCACGCCCAAGAGGTAGGCACTCAACGGATTGCCGCCGGCAATTCGGGTTGTAATACGGTATTCACGTTCTAGGAGCGGCAGCCGGACGAGTCCGGTCATCAATAAACCGAACAGGATAACGAGGGCGCCGCCCGCCAGATTTGTGATTCGTTGATGCACGATCAGCAGGCTGCCAAGCCAGGAGGCGCTTGCACCCATAGCGATAAAAACACTGGAAAATCCCAGAATGAAAACCAGGCTCAATCCGAGCGCAGGCACACGCGTGGACGGTTTGTGGATAAGCTCGTCGACGGAACGGCCGGTTACAAACGAGAGATAACCCGGTACCAGCGGTAATACACACGGAGATAAAAAGGAGATCAGCCCGGCCACAAAGGCCGCGAGCAGACCGATATTGGCGATTTCAATCATAGGAACCCAGGGGCATTGACCATATCGGTAATAGTGCGGCGCCCATGCCAGTAAGGGGTTTCCAGGACATGAATTTCCCGGAACGTCTGGCGCCGGCACGGCAAGCGGTGTCTACCGTGCAGACGTCCAGTAGGTTCAGAGATAAAGGCAATCGCGCTGTGACAATGCCGTCGCCTCACCGACTATTTTCTGAACAGATACTTGATCAGCGCCGCGATGCCCAGGAGCAGCACGACAAGGACCAGTATCCCGGTGATTGCCATAGGCCACATCATTCCATCCATCATGCCATCATCCTCCCGTTCGCGCGCCTGTTCGCATCAGCGCGGGCCGCGCACGCGACCAACCCGACCCATGGCGCCACTAAAAGCGGCTGCCAGAGGTGAACTCGGGGCTGAATTCTGTGCATTGCATTCTCCTGTCTGTTGTATTGAGGCCTATCGAATCGCCAGCAGCGGCTCGATAGTGGATTGCAGCCGATTGTCATCAAGTCGTGCGCCTTCTGAAAATACCTTGCGGATGCGCCCTTGGCCATCAACGATCTCGATCGTGTCGGCATGCACGATGTCAAAGCCCGGTTTCACCCGGTCGGCGAGGGGATTGTTGATCTGGAATCGGGCATCCGTAACATCGGCCTCCCCCGGCGTGCGGTAATAGGCAATGTGGTAGCCACCCTGCACTACGCGCCGAATCTCCTCCGGTGAACCGGTCAGGAACTGCAACTCCGGATCCTCGGAATTCCAGCCGTATTGTTTCAGAAACGTCCGCATTTCCGCCGGATCCGCGTCGGCCGGGGCAAGATTAAAGAACACGAAGACGACATGTCCCTTAAGGTCCGACGCTTGCACCACGTTATCGCGAAACTCCGCCAGGTTGGCGGCCACCAATGGGCAGAGCTCACGACAATAGGGAAAGAGGGCCGTAACTATCTGTATTTTGCCGCTAAAATCCCGCGAGGATACGGGCTTGCCGTTTTGATTGACCAGCCGGTAGTGCGGCGCGACGCCGATGACCGCAAGCGCAGTTTGCCCGTTGCGAGGAGAAAGCCACCGCCACGCTATCGCGCTCGCGAATACGAGAACGACAACTCCGAGCAATGACCACAGCAGCCACTTGATCCGGAGCTTGCCCGGTGCGCTGCCGCCGGGGGCCATCAAAGGCTGTTCGCTTCGGCTGTTACTCTCAGTGTTAGTTGAATTTGGTGACATGAGCGGGTCTCGACAAAGTGGCACTGCGCAGGTTGCGCACTGATTGGTTCTGCCCGCTTAAGATCTGAGCGAGCGATTGCGCTGACTCGGACGTGAGATTGACATCAAGGCACTCCCGGCTGCCTGTGCATGGGCAGCCGGAGGGCCTGTGATGGGGAGTCAGCCTTTCTTGGGGCTGCTCCGGTTCCCGTGTTGCTCCTTCATCATGTTCTGCATCATCTCGTTGCAGGTGCCCATCATCTGGTTCATCTCGGTCATCATATTCATCATGGGCATCATGTTGCTGCTGTTCATCATACCCATGCCGTTACCCATTTGGCCTTTGCCTTGCATCATCATGCCCATATGACCGGAGTCCTTGGCGTTGTTTGTCGGGTTGGCGGCGAACAGCACCGGTGCACCGGCTAACAAGGCCGTAATAATGCCTGCGGCAGTGGCAGTTTTCAGAATCTTAGACATGGTCTTTCTCCTCGATGTGGTGGAATGAGGGTCCCGGCAGTGAACCCGGGACGCCAGTGGACGCCGAATCGGCTGATCCGGCGGGTGGTGGGTTTTCAGTGGTTTGTTTGCTTTGCGAACAAGAGTTGCCTCCATTGTTGGAGCGCATGCCCTTCATACACATACCCAACATCAGCGCACAGGGCAGGAACCAAAGGAGTTGCAGCGCCCCGATGGCGGCCAGCCAGTTCCACCCCAGCACCAGGCCGAGCACAAGAATTGCTGCTGCGCCGACGAGCAGCCGACGGCGGTTGATCCAGGTCCAAATGACCTGAAGTTGATTTTGCGGCGAATCCGCCGCGTTTGAAATAGACGTTTTCATGATCTGATACTCCTTGCAGCGTTAAATGGTTAATGTGTGACGGAACGTTGAGGGGTGCCGACGATACGTCTGATCAGGGCAATAACGGCCGGGCTATCCCAGTCAGCCGCGCCGGCGCGCCGACCGAGCGCCCGGCCCTTCCGGTCGATCAACACGGTCGTAGGAATACCGAAGACACCCAGCTGCTCGGCGCTGTGCCCCGTTTTGTCGACGTAGAGGTTTAAGTGGCGGATGCCGATTTTACGAAAGAAAGCCTTCACCGCATCGGCCCCGGCCACGTCCTGTGAGATCGCCAGCACTTGGAATTCAGGGCCGCCCAAATGCGCTTGCAGTTGATCCAGTGTCGGCATCTCCTCCCGGCACGGTGTACACCACGTGGCCCACAAATTCACCAGCAGCACTTTGCCGCGAAAGTCGGCCAAGTTAAGCGTCCGCCCGTCAGCATTCTGGAATCGAATGTTTGGTACTGGTCGCGGCGTAGCGTACAAAGCCATCGGCGGCGCAGGTTCCGGCCTGACCGGTGCGGCTGACGCGACCGATACAAGGCGCCATGTGTAGCCCATATACCCGGCCGACAAAGCGAGCATCGCAACGCCGTAGACGAGGTACTTTGCAAAACGCATGGGATGCCGATCCGCCAAACCTGTATACACCGCGTGTCTAGCGAGTCGCGTAGACACGAGGCGGACTGGTAATCGTCATAATCACGAACGGCGCCTCTTTGGGACCGCCCATGCGTGAATCCGGGCCCATCCCCGGCGAGCCATGCGGCATGCCCGGCAGAGAAATGCCGCGGATCTTGGGACGCTCGCGTAACAATCGCATCACCACGTCAACCGGCACATGGCCAAGCACAATATACCCGTCAACTGTCATGGTGTGACAAGACGTAAGTTGATCAGGAACGCCTTGCTGACGAAAGACCGCAGCAAGATCGTGGCTATCAATCACTTTTACGCTAAAGCCATTTTTATCCAGATACCTGGCGTAAGCTTCACAGCACAGACAGCCCGGGTGGTGATAAAGCGTGGCCTGAATGGGCAGCGCTGCGATTGCCGGTGCCGTCGCAACTCCTGACACCATCAAAATCAACACCACCGTTAGACGCTTGATAGACGTAAACATGGCAACAACTCCTATCTGACGTTTGCGATCGGGAATCTCTGCAGCCGGGCTTTTCACGGTTAACGCGACAGTGGGAACCCGAGAGACCGATCAGCAGTGATCCGGTAACTGGACAAAACCGGCGGTCGCATAAACGACAAGCCGATCCTTGATCTCAGTCACTCATTAGGCTAGGAGTTGAGTATCAGGTGGGCGTGGATCGGGGCCGAACAGCGCACGACCGCCATTCTGATGAGCGCCAACCGGCAGACTGCCCCGGGGTAGGACAAGCAAGGCGAGATATGGACGGGATGAGGTGGCGTACGCAGCACAACCGCCGGAAGCATAACAAGGCGCACTCCCCATATGCCCTTCGCCGTGATGATGCGTACCACTTCCCTCTGTCATGTTTTCACACAGATTGCATACAGCGTGCCGTGACTGCGCACCTGTCGGTACCGTGATGGTGGAAGTCTCCGCCAGCAGCATTCTTCCCGGCATGCCCAACAACAAGCCGGACAATGCCAGACTCAAAAATAAGGCTTTCAGTAACCCTTGCTGCATGTGTGACATGCTACTCCGCTTAACCACAGTCGGCAATCGTGAATAGAATGATCCAAAAGCAGAATACCGGTAAAACGGAGGTTCGGTGCGGGGTCGAGTCCCGACAGCGCACAGCAATATGGTTTATACAGTACGTATCGCATGCAGTAGCAGTTGAGCGGATGCGCCACGCAGTCGCGTGGCCACAACCCCTTGATGCGTAGTGCTTTAACTCTCACCGGCTTGCTGTCAGCCGCCGTGTTGCAATTTCTCAGGGATCAGGGACTCAAGGTAATTGCAGTAGCGGTCCAGGTAATTGCGCCATCCTGAGGTGCATCACTGCCGGCGGTGACGCGGGGGGTGATCATGATGGCTCCTCGCGAAGTGAAATGGCCGGGAGAGCCTACCCAAAGCGCACCGGGCAGCTTTTGATGCAGATCAAATGGATGGCGTTCAGCCCTCGACAAGCCTGTCCGGAAAGCTACCAAGGAATCTTGCGGCGATCGCGCCAGAAGAATCCGCTCTCCGTGGCTTCCGGCGCACTCGCCAGCCACACGATGGTCTCCACGCCTTTTTCAATGGAGCGGCTGGCGCCGGTCCCGCCCATGTCGGTGCGTACCCAGCCGGGGCAGACCGAATTGACCAAGATGCCACGTGGAGCAAGCTCGGCGGCAAACATGCGCGTCACCATGTTGAGCGCGGCCTTGGAAATACGGTAACCGAGATAACCGCCGCCGGTGTCGTTGAGCGCGCCCATACCGGAAGATACGTTCACGATACGCGCGCCTTCCGGCATCAGCGGCGCCAGCGCCTGGATCAGGCGCACCGCGCCGAGCGTGTTGGTGTTGAAAATCTCCATGACCGTCAGCGGCGAGACCTTGAGCGGATTGGCGGACTTCGCACCAGCATCGCGCGAGGATTCGGGCAGGATTCCCGCGTTGTTCACCAACACGTCCACGCGCCCATGCGCCTCCTTTATATAGCGTGCCAACGCTTGGGCGTCTTCGGTTGAATTTACATCCAGCTTGCGCAGTTCCACCGCGAGCTTTTCGGTTTGCAGACGCCCAAGCGCCTCAGCACCGGTCCGGGGATTGCGGGCAGTCAGAATCACATGCAAGCCGCGGCTGGCCAGTTGTCGCGCGGTCTCCAGCCCGAGACCGCGGTTCGCGCCGGTGACTACGGCAATCATTTTGGTTTGTTGCATGGTGTCGGTCTCCGGGCCTGTCCACTGATAGACGTGTGCTGCACAGGTTCATGTGGGGTGCGCCTGCGCACCATTTCCCCCTTTGAAAAAGGGGGACGCGCTTCGCGCGGGGGGGTTATCCAAACGGTGCACAAGTGCACCCTACCTGCGCGCAATAAACCGCCTTATATTAAGGTCTCAAAGTAGCCGTATCTGTCACCCGCAGGCAAGCCCATGTTCGCGCAAGGCAAAACCACGATGATTGCATCAGCTCAGGAACTGTCGGGCCGTACCGAGCCCATTCCCACGGCCGAGCGCCATTTCATTAATGGCCATTTACTCAAGCCACCGTATCCCGTCGGAATGCAGGAGGCGGTGTTTGGCATGGGCTGTTTCTGGGGTGCGGAGCGCAAGTTCTGGCAGCAGCCGGGTGTGTACGTGACCGCCGCGGGGTACGCCGGCGGCCAAACACCCAACCCGACCTACGAGGAAGTCTGCAGCAATCGCACCGGCCACGCCGAAGTAGTGCGCGTGGTGTTCGATCCCCAGGTCATTGGCTACAAACAGTTGCTGAATATTTTCTGGGAGGCGCACGACCCGACGCAGGGCATGCGTCAGGGCAACGACGTTGGCGCACAGTATCGCTCCTGCGTGTTTACATATAACAGCGAGCAGCAGCGTGCCGCGGAGCAATCGCTGCAACAGTACCAGCGGGCGTTGCGCGCCGCCGGTTATCCGACGATCACGACGGAAATCCTGACAGCCGGCGAGTTTTATTACGCCGAGGATTATCACCAGCAGTATCTCGCGAAGAATCCCGGCGGCTACTGCGGTCTGCGCGGCACTGGCGTTGGCTGCCCCGTGTGAAGTTATTCGGCGCCGTGCTATGTTCCGGTTTCGTCTGAACACCGGAGACGGCACTTAGCCAAGGCGACCGCAAGCATCGTTGCGGCCTTGCTGAAGCAAGATTCACTTTCTTTCGAGGTCGCATGAGCGCA
>JAGXAZ010000109.1 GCA_018971365.1 Gammaproteobacteria bacterium
CTCGCTGGATGCCGGCCTGCGCCGGGAGGAATCCAGAGAGAATTGCCTGGGGCACATGACAACATGCGCAGTCGTGATAAAAATCCCCCGCACGCAAAGCGTGCTCCCCCCTTTGCAAAGGGGGGTAAGGGGGGATTTTCTCAATTGAACTTGCCGGTCGCGCCCGTCACGCTGTACTTGCCGGCGCCCAGCAGCGCGATCGCGAGGCCGCCCAGGCCGAACAGCGCTTCCAGCTGGATCGTCCAGCCGCCGCTGCCGTCCAAAGACCAGACGTGACCGCCGCGGGTCAGAATCACCGCGATGATGAGATCAATGAAAATCAGCAGGCCGCCGATGCGGGTAAAGAAACCGAAGATCACCAGCAGCGGCCCCAGCACTTCGCCCAGATACACGCCGTAGGCGGTGAACGAAGGCCAATGGTTGGCGGCGACGATTTCAATGATCTCGTTCGGCCCGGCAAAGATTTTGTGCAGACCGTGCAGGATCAGCAGCACGCCGATCGTGAGGCGTAACAACAGCTTGCCCAGGTCTTCGGTTTTCCAGTTCATGGCGTGCTCCTGACGGTGAATCAATGCGGCGGGTATTCAATCCGCCGTATGGCAATGGAATTGCCCATGCCGGATGGGGGCACAGTCTATACCCGCACGAACATCGAATACTGGAAAAGTTGAGTCTTGCCGGCCGGTGTCACGTGGGCGGATTCGCGCCACTCCCTGAGTGCGAAGCGCGGGCCCAGTTCGGCAGCCAGACTCTGCGGTGAGCAGCGCTGCACCGGCAGTCCGCTGCAACGCTCCGGACCTGCCGGCGAGAAACTCGCGATGATGGCCGTGCCACCGTCAGGCAATGCGGCTTGCAGCGTGTTGCGGTACGCAGCGCGCTCGGCGGGATCAGTCAGAAAATGGAACATCGCCCGGTCGTGCCATAAACGGTACGTGCGCGGCGGCTGCCACCGGGTAATATCCGCCACGATCCAATGCACCCGCAAGGCGGATGCGCCGAGCCGCGTTTTGGCTTTCTCGAGGGCGGGTTCCGCAATATCATCCAGCACGCTCAGGTCCGCAAAACCTTCCGCCAGGAGATGATCCGCCAATCGCGAGCTGCCGCCGCCCACGTCGATCAGCGCGTCGGTTTTCTGCAATCCGGCCGCCTGAATCAATTCCAGGGAAATCTCCGGCCGCAACTCGAACCAGCTCACGCTGTTCTCCGGCTTCTGCCGGTACACCTCTTCCCAATGCAGCTTGCGGTACATGCGGTCTAGATCCTGATTGCCCGGCCCGGGGTGCCGGGCACGTGAAGCGTATCACCTGAAAGACATGACGTTCGTCACTGGCCGCACACCGGCTCCGCCACTAATGTACTATCCACAGCCCAGGCGGGAGACGGCCATGCAAGACCCCGAACTGAAAACCGCGTACAGGCACTGGAGCGGCTTGACCACCGGCCTGGTGGTGATTGCCGTCGGAGTGGCATTCCCGTTGTGGAATTTCGATGTGCGGCTGCCGTTCATGCGCTACCGGAACTGGTGGGCGCTGTTCATCCTGATCGGTGCGGTCGGACCGCTCTCCTACGCGCTGCACCGCTACCGTGAAAAGCGCCGCTTCGACGGCGGGGTGCTGCACTCGCTGATCTCGGCCGCCGCCGTCATCGTACTGGCGCTCATGTTTCTGCTGGATCTCGACTGGGCCCGGTGGTGGCCGGTATTCATCATCATCGGCGGACTTTACATGCTGGCGAACCACTGGAACCGCGCTACGCACTCCACTTCGACCTGAACCGGCTGTCGCCGTTCACGCCTGCCGGGTTTTGAGCGCCGCAGCCACGATCGGTTTGGCCCATTCCGGCGTGGCGGACAAGTACTTGGGGCCGAGTATTTTGCCTCCGCGCAAATGCAGAACTTCCAGCGGCTCCGGACGTTGGCCCTCGACCGGATCGGCTTCCACGCTGTTGTCGAATACCACGAGTTCGGCGAGTTGCGGCAGCAGTTTGATCACATTGACCCGGCTGCTGTCGTAGCGTCGGCGGATCAATTCCTCCGGAATGGCATGACCGCCGCGCTTGATGCGCGTCGCGACGCGCGCAATGCAGCGTTCCGCGCTGTCGATACCCACGTACCAGATACGCACCGCCATTCCCGCCTTGGCGGCCGCGGCCAGAGTCGTGGTGATTGTGCGGCCGCCCAGTGTGGTCTCGAACCAGTAATCGCGGCGCGCGCGTACTGCATCTTGCAGTTGCCGCAGACCGAGCTGCCACGCGAGGCTGTTGGCCTCCGCCTGTGGCAGTCCCGGGTGCGCCGCCAGAATCCGCCGTGCCGTTTCATCGGGATTGAAAAACTCGCCGCCCGCCAGCCGCAGAAACGCGCCGGCGATGCTGCTCTTGCCCGCCCCGTTCGCTCCCGCCAGTACGCCGATGCAGGGTGCCGGTTTAGCCACGCTTGCGCGCGCCGGTCACCGCGGCCTTGCCGAGTTCCGCGCCCGTGGCCTTGAACAGCATGCGCGCGGCCATGCGGGCTTTGGGCTTGCGCATGTTGGTCACCAGCGACTCGAATTCCGCGCCGAGCGCCTGCAACGGGTCCGGTACGCGCGCGAGCAGCGCCTGGTATTCTTCCACCGACAGCAGCACGGCGCGTGCGGTGTCGTGGCGCGTGATCAGCACCATGCCGTCCGCGAGCGCCTTCTCCAGCACGTTGCCGAAGGCATTCTTCGCGAGGGTGGCGCTGAAGGCCTTGACCTTCGCGCCACGCGGATGGCGCACGCCGTGGGTTGACATGACCGGCTCCTGATTTAGCTATATTGGCTATTATAGCCAAGTTGCCGGAAATCGGCGACCAAAGCCGACTTCCGGTGCCCGGCGGCGCGCCGGCGGCACCCCTGCGGTAAGATTTGCGTCCGCACCGAGACCCGCCGCTGAAACCCGCGGGCGGGCGGTTTATGTTTGTTCGGGGAGAATCCAATGAAAACCCACATGCAAGGCATCTTCGCGCTGCTCGGCCGTTTGCTGGTCGCGGCCATTTTTGTTTATGGGGGTATCGCCAAAAGCATGGCATCTGCGCAATTTGAGCAGCTCATGAACGCCCACCATGTCAGCGGGCACCTGCTTCCGTTGGTCATAGCACTGGAACTCGGCGGAGGAATCGCGCTGGTGCTGGGCTTGCTGACGCGGCTGGTTTCCGTCTTGCTGGCCGCCTACTCCATCGCCGCGATCGCGATCTTCCTGCTGCCGCCTGCGAACAACATGATGTTGATCCTGGTGCTCGCCGAGCTTGGCATGATCGGCGGTCTGGTGAGCTACATCGCGTACGGCGCGGGATGCTTGAGCGTGGACCGCATCTTGTTCAAAAAGCGTGAAGCATAAGCCGGCTCGACTGAGCCTTTTGCAGCAATCGAACACCGCTGGAGCAATCACACAAGCGTGATCTGCCCCTGGTTATTCGATGCGCAGGCATCAGATAAGATTCCTGAACATGAATACCATGTCGGAGCCGAATTGGCTGACAGCAATCAGATAGGCGCTCAGCGTGATGACTGCTGCGGCTACCGCCGTTATTGAAGGTAGAAACCACCATTTACGGCCGGCAAAATAATTTATGTACATTTTCTGAAGTCCGGTTTTACTGCCTGAATTAAACGCCGGCAACATGTTGCCGGTTGTGGATTCCCGCAAGCGTCAGCTTACGCACTTGTCTTGCCCGAAAGATCCGGCGTATTTTCGCGGGTCTCGGGGTTCGCCTTGGTTACCGGCAGTTCAGGCAATCCGCCCGTCAGGGCGCTGGGCTCCCGCTCCGCATGCACGTTTTTGTCGGCGGCTGGCTGGCGATTGTCGCCGATCGGGGCATCCATATCTTTGGAAGAGGCGGCGGCTTCCACCGCTATGGTCACCGGAGCGTCTTGAGAATCCGCCTTGCCATCCTGCCGGTTTGGGCCCGTAACCACTGGATCGTCGCTCCTGGTCGCGATCTGTGGGGCCGCACTTGCCTGTACAGGCTGGATATCCACGGCCGGAGTCAATGCGGCGGGCACCGGCCTAACAAGCGCAGCCGTCTCCGGCCGGTTTGAACTGTGTTTGGGGTCGTATTCCGGATTGTATTTGGAATGATGCATGAAATTTAATCCTTGATTCGATGGTGCCACGGGTTTCGGCCGCACAGACGGCGACGATGACGCCGACATGTGCGCGCGACTGACGATGACTGCTTTATGCAGCAACAGGAGCAGCGGCGGGATTCGTTGCGGCGAAGAGATCCAAAACGGAAGGCAACGAAGCCGCTGTTTTGGCGTGTCTTTGTCAAACAACACTGCGTATGCAGTGCGTAGCGGGACTATACACTGAAACGCATGCGCGTGCGGATTCAGGTGTAAATATCATGTGACCGGCCAGTTTTGCCGGATACAGCATGCAGCACGAGTGTGATTCACACGTGTGCGGCCTCAGCAAACCAGACATCAATGCCTTGTTCCGCACAACCAGCATACAACATGAACACGTCATGCTTATGACCGGCAAGTAAAACATTTCAACGTTGCAGATGATTGCCGCACGCAAATACATTCCGGAATCCGAATATCAAAATGTCGTGGTGCAAACCTGGAATTGATATTCACGCAGACTGCTGTATCTATATAAAGCGAAACGGAGTATAATCAGCATCTGTCTGAGTCGTTTCCATTCCCAGTCTCCCATTGAAGTTGTGAATGCGATCCGCCAGCGACAGCTGCCGCGTGGAAGGGTATCGTGCGCCCGCGATATTGCGGACGTGAATTCGCCTGAATCCAGCGCGTCGGTGAATTACCAGGAGATGAATTATGAATGAGTTCAAAGTCTATGACATTACCAATGCCCCGTCCGATTCACGCGTGGATCTCGAAAAGATCAAGTTGAATCACGGCAATATCCCCAATGTGTACGGCGTCATGGCCGAGTCCCCCTCGCTGCTGAAGGGTCATGTGGCGCTCAAAGAGCTTTTCGAAAAGACATCGCTCAACAAGCAGGAACGCAAGATCGTGCTGCTGACGGCCAGCCGCGAGAATGAAAGCAGCTACTGCACCGCAGTCTATAGCGGCGCCGCCGAGAAGCACAACGTACCGGCCGAGGTCATCGAAGCCGTGCGCACCGGTGCATCGCTCAAGGACAAGAAGCTGGAAGCGCTGCGGTCGTTTACGGCCGAGATCGTGACTGAGCGTGGTCAGGTGGACGAAACTGACGTCAAGAGCTTTTTGGCCGCCGGTTATACCCGCGCCAACATCCTCGAGATCGTGCTGGCCGTCGGCATGGTGACGTTGACCAACTACACGAACCTTATCGCCAAGACCCCACTCGACGCGCAGTTCGAGCCGAAGGTGTGGAAGAAAGCGAGCTGAAGTTCAGGTCTAAGCCGATTCAACGGGGCGGAATACCGCCCCGTTTTTTTACGGCCGAGATTTCATACAGGAACACCATCTCTTTTTGAAAATCGGCGACATCGCTTTGCAGGGCGCACACCATTCGGCCCAGTAGTCCACCAGTACCGGCAGTTCGGATTGCAGCACCTGTTCGTCAAAATTCAATCGATGCATGGCGATGAATTGCCTTTGAGGGCGGGATGGGTGGATTCGCGGCTATAGAAAAGGATAGCGTCCCCTTTATTTCCCCCGTCACGCGGTGCGGTGATGGCATGAGTCAACTGGCCATCATGGACCCGGCTCCGGCACGAGACTCGATCAGGCTCAATCTGGACGCTGAACTAATTCATTTAGAGCGATTGCCCAGGCCCGCACCCACTCACCGTTGTTCTTGCGCTCCTCGAACTTGAGCCTATTTATCCCAACTGCTTCCCAACGCTCTTCCGCGTCGTCGAGCATTCCCACAACGGCTCCTGGATTGCCGTCGATGGCGCTTTCGCACTGAGCGAACCAGTACATATATTGACGCCATGAGTCTGCAAGGACTGGCGTCCTTTCGGCCACTCCTAACTTCTCCAATATTGCTTTGCTGTACGGATTCTCTGCATGCGTGGGAGACAATGGCAGGAGGGCCCTAAAACGTGCTAGATCGGCTTCTCGGAGAAACGCCAATAATGACGGCTCAAACCAGTACCAAAGATTGCGGCCTCCCGATTCCTCCTCCACATCAAATCTACCGCGTGTAAAGCGTCGCAGATTGAAGAATTTGCCGGTAGCGACGTGCGCGGCACCTGCTGCCTTCCACAACACCATCTCCGAGGAGGTCGTGCTCACGAGGACTTTGTAGCCTGCGTTTTCGAGGAGTCGGATTAAGCGTGCGGCAGCTTCAAGTTCGTTGGACCGCGTGCGCTCCAGTCGCGGCGACGTGTCATCCGACAGCACCAGATATATGTCAGTGCCCTTGAATTTTGAGAGCAGCGAGGCAACCTGTAAGTGGCGCTTGGAAATCGCAAGGTCCTGCATCTCCACCAACGCCGTGAGGAAGGGTCGCAACGGTGAATCCTTTACTTTGTTGACGAGGACGTTACCCAAGTCCGTCAGAAACTCGTAGTAGTCATTGGAGGCCGCACGCGGATGAGGTGCCGGCGAGCAAATGCCGTTCGGTGCAAACGGCTTTGCTGCTCCGATAATTTTGTCAATGATGCCTAACCAAGCCTCTTTTGTGGTCAGGTCAGCGGTGTCTACACCATCCGGCATGTATCCCCAGGTAGGTAGGGACCCGCGCCCTTGTAGTGGCACGTAGAGCTGCGGGTCAAAGACGATATCGAGATCGCTGCGCTTTTTGCGAACGTTAGCACAGCACTCCAGAGTCTCTGTGGGCGAATAGTTAACGGGGCTCAGAACAACGCCCTTGTACTTGGCTA
>JAGXAZ010000110.1 GCA_018971365.1 Gammaproteobacteria bacterium
AAAACTATATTTGATTTAATCATTTGTTGATATATATTGAAGCTGGGCCTTAAGACATGGGGCCGGCTTCGGGGGCCGGGAACCAAGGGTAACTGGAAAGGACTTGCAAACGTGCTAGACGGGCTGTTCAAGCGTGCGTCCAAGCCCCTCGTGGGAATCGACATCAGCACTTCCTCGGTGAAGCTGATCGAGCTTTCCAAGACGGGCAACGACTACAAAGTTGAAGCCTTCGGCGCCGAGGCCATGCCGCTCAATGCTATCACTGACAAGGTCATCATGGACCTGGATGCGGTAAGCGATGCGGTGAAGAAGGTGGTGCGGCGCGCCGGCCCCCACACGCGGCAGGCGGCGGTGGCCGTCGGCGGCCAGGTCATGACCAAGACCATCCAAATGCCGGCTTCGCTGTCCGACAAGGACCTGGGCGAGCAGATCGAACTGCAGGCCGATCAGTTCATCTCCCAGCCGCTCAACGAAGTCGCCTTTGACTACGAAATTCTCGGTGTCTCCAAGACTGACAAGGAATTGATGGACGTGCTGCTTGTGGCCGCACGTCGCGAAAACATCGAGAAGCTGCAGGCGGTTCTGGAAATCGCGGGCATGAATGCCTCGGTGATCGACGTCGAAGTGTACGCCGTGGAGAACGCCAGCAAATTGATTGCCCACCAGATGGTGGATCAAGGCATAGACCGTACCATCGGACTGGTGGATTTCGGCGCGGCCACAACCACCTTCACGGTGCTGCACAACCGCCGCATCATCTACAGCTACAACACGGATTTCGGCGGCAAACAATTGACCGACGAAATCATGAAGCATTACGGCCTCACCTACGAGGAGGCCAGCAACGCCAAGAAAGAGGGCGGTCTGCCCAACAATTACAAGGTCGAGATCCTGGACCCGTTCGTGGACGACATGGCGCAGGCGGTGAACCGCTCGTTGCAGTTTTACCAGTCGTCCAGCAGCGACCACCAGCATCTCGACCAGCTGGTGCTGTGCGGCGGAAGCGCCGCCATACCCGGCGCTGCGGAGCGTGTCGCCGGCAAGCTCAACACGCCCACAGTAGTCTGCAGCCCGTTCGGCCGGATGAAACTGTCATCGCGGGCGAAATCACAATACGCGGAAAACATGGCAGCTTCGCTGCTCGTGGCCTGCGGATTGGCGCTGAGGAGCTTCGACAAGCATGCCAAGTATTAACCTGCTTCCATGGCGCGAAGCGCGCCGCAAAGCCCGGCAACGGACTTTCCAGACTCGGCTGGTGATGGCCGTAGTCGTGGCTATCGTTGTGCTCATTCTCTGGTGGCTCGGACTGAGCACCGCAATTTCCAACCAGAACGAACGCAATGCCTATCTCAGCGATCAGATCAAGTTGATTGACCAGCAGATCGCAACCATCAAGACCCTGCAGCAACAAAAAGCCCAGATGCTGGCGCGCATGAACATCATCCAGCAATTGCAGGCCAGCCGCCTGGCGGTCGTGCACCTGTTCGATCAGCTGGTCAAGACCCTGCCTGCGGGCGTGTATCTCACCCAGGTCTCACAGAATGGCGGCGAGCTCACCATTCAGGGAGTGGCCGAATCCAGCGCGCGCGTTTCCACCTATATGCGCAACATTGACGCTTCGGCGTGGATGACCGATCCAAATCTCAAGGTGGTGCAAAAGGACATGCGCATTGAATTCGGAGCACGCGCCCAGCAGTTCACCTTGACCGCCAAGACGCTGGAAAGCGCCAAAGACTCAACCTCGTCTGGCGCAGGCACAGCGGCCGTTCCCGCGACTGCAGGTAACCGCTTATGAAACTGGCGGATCTCGGGAAGTTCAACCTCAACGAACTCCGCAACCTGGATTTCCGCAATCCCGGCGGGTGGCCTACGAGTGCGCGCGTGATCGCGTACATTGTAATCTTCATCGTGGTCATCGGGATTGGCTACTACTTCTGGCTCAGCGATGACCAGCAGCAACTCGCGCAGGGACAACAGCAGGAACAGAAGCTGCGCACGGATTTCAAGAATAAAGCCGCGCAGGCCGCGAACCTGGATGAGTACCAGGCGCAACTGCAGCAACTGACCCGTACGTTCAACACCCTCAAATTGCAACTGCCGGGCAAGACCGAGATCCCCAATGTGCTGCAGGACATCTCGCAAACCGCGCAGATTGACGGCCTGAAGCAGGACCTGTTCCGCCCAGAGAATGAGGTCAAGAAAGACTTCTACGCAGAAGTGCCCATCCAGATCCAGCTGGAGGGAACTTACCAGCAGTTCGGCAAGTTTGTCAGTGATGTGTCCGGGCTGCTGCGCATCGTGACGATTCACAACATCAGCATCAAACCGCAGGGCAGCGGCGCGGCTGGCAACAATTTGGTAATGTCGCTCACCGCCAAGACCTACCGTTATTTGGAGGCCGACGAAGAAGTCGCCGCCAAACCCGCCAAGCCGCGGGGCAAGCCATGAGCACCGTAATGCGCTCCCGCAGTTCGATGCCGAACCGACGGCTGGTCGCGGTTTCCCTGGCACTGGCGGCCGGCACGCTGCTTTTGACCGGCTGCGGCGACCGCATGCAGGACCTAAAGCAGTATGTGGCCCAGACCAAGGCGCTGCGCGGGGGCCCCATTCCGCCGCTGCCGCAGATCAAGCCGATGGAAACCTTCACCTATGACGAAGCGAACCTGCGCTCGCCCTTTGTGCCGGTGCTGCAGAACTTCGCGAACTCCGGCATTAGCTCCAGCACCCGCGGACTGCATCCGGACCCCAATCGCCCGCGGGAATATCTGGAGCAGTTTCCGCTGGACAGTCTGAAGATGATGGGCACGATCACCGTGAAAGGTGCGATGTATGGCTTGATACGCGACGGTGACGGCGTCGTGCATCGCGTCACCGTGGGCAATTACATGGGCCAGAATTTCGGAAAAATCGTCAAGATCAGCCAAGCGGGACTGATTCTCCGGGAGATCGTACCGGATGGGCAGGGTGGCTGGACCGAACGCATGACAACCGTCCAACTGGGCGGCTGACCGGGAAGTGAGGCAAGCAATCATGAAGAACATACCCTGGGTTTTACGCGCGGTGCAGCCGCGCTGGCTGCTGGCAGCGTGCCTGCTGATCGCGGGAATCCCGCTCACGCAAACGGCGCGGGCGCAAACCGCAGCGCAGGGCAGCAATCGGCTGATGGCGGTCACCGCCACCAAGTTGCCCGGCGACCGCGTGCAGCTGCAACTCAAACTCAGCGGCCCGGCGCACACGCCACTGAGCTTTACCGTCGGCCAGCCGGCGCGCATTGCCCTGGACCTGGATGACACCCGCCTGGCGCTGCAGAACCGCGAAACCCAAATCAACGTCGGCAATATAAACAACGTGGTGAGCGCAGAGGCCGGCACCCGCACACGCGTGGTCATTGATCTTACCTCGCTGGTTCCGTATCACGTTGCCGCCCAAGGCGACACGGTGTACGTGCTTCTGGGCGGCAATCCCGGCGACACCGTCGTCGCCCAGATGGATCCGGCCACGCTCACCAGCAGTGCCACGGCCGTCGCGGCCGTCATGCCGACATCGGCCACCAGCGCGGCTGCGGCCAGCACTCCCGCGGGCCAGAGTATTACCGGTGTGGATTTCCGGCGCGGCACCAACGGTATGGGCCGGGTAATCGTGAATCTCAGCAGCCCCGCGATCGTGGGCAACGTGCACATGTCCGGCAACAACGTGGTGGTGGATTTCGCCAATACCCGCTTGCCGCAAAACCTAGTGCGGCGCATGGAGGTGATGGATTTCGCCACGCCGGTGCAATACATAGATGCCGAGAACACGCCCACAGGCGCGCGCCTCGTCATCCATCCCAGCGGACAATACGACAAGCTGGCGTTCCAGAGCGACGACCTGTTCGCCATGGAATTTACCCCGGTGAGCGCACAGGCAGCACAAATTGCGCAGCAGCAACAATACACGGGCCAGAAAATCAGCCTGAATTTCCAGAATATCGACATCCGCGCGGTGCTGCAAATCCTCGCGGACGCCAGCGGCAAGAACATCGTGGTCTCCGACAGCGTGCACGGGAACATCACGCTCAGGCTGCAGGACGTACCCTGGGATCAGGCGCTCGACATCATCATGAAGACCAAGGGCCTGGCTTCGCGCACCTATGGCAACACCCTGATCATCGGTACCGCCCAGGACATCGCCGCGCAGGAACAGGCTGAGTTTGCGGCACAGCAAAGCCTGGAGCAAAGCTCGCCGTTGCAGTCTGCATTCATCCAGGTGAACTACGCCAAGGCCAGCGACATGGCCGACCTCATCAAGGGTCAGGGCAAGGCTTCACTGTTGTCGCCGCGCGGCAGCCTCAGCGTGGACAGTCGCACCAACACCTTGCTGGTGCAGGACACTGCCGCCAACATTGCCTCCATCCGCGAGATGGTGGCCAAACTGGATGTCCCGGTTAAACAGGTGCTGATCGAGTCCCGCATCGTGGTGGCCAACAACGATTACACCAGCCAGTTGGGCGTGCGCTTCGGCGCCAACGGCATCCGCCAGACCAGTGGCGGCCTGATGAGTCTGAATGGCGACCTGACCGGCACCAACACCCAGCAGAATGCCTTCAATCCCCCGGCCGGCGGCGTGCCGGTGACCGGTACACCGCTGCTGAGCCTGCCGGCGCTCAACGACCAGTTGAACGTCAACGTACCCACCGGCGCTGCCTTCGGCCAGCTTGCCTTCGGCGTGTTGCGGCAGAACTTCCTGGTGGATCTCGAGCTTTCCGCCATGGCCGCGGCCGGCAAGGGCGAAGTAGTGTCGAGCCCGCGCGTGATCACGGCCAATGCCAAGGAAGCCACCATCGTCCAGGGTATTGAAATCCCTTACACCCAGTCGGCTTCCAGCGGCGCCACCACGGTATCGTTCAAGAATGCCGTGCTGTCACTGGACGTGACCCCGCAGATCACGCCCGACAACCGCATCATCATGGACCTCGAAGTGCATGACGACACTGTGGGCCAGTTTGTGCCGACCGCGAACGGTGGCAGCGTGCCCAGCATCAACACGCGCAACGTTAAAACCCAGGTGCTGGTGGATGACGGCGATACTGTGGTGCTCGGCGGCATCTACGAGACCACCAACACCACTACCGTGAACAAGGTGCCCCTGCTCGGCGATCTGCCGCTGCTCGGCTGGCTGTTCCGCAACACCCAGGCCACCAACAACAAGGACGAGCTGTTGATTTTCGTGACTCCCAAGATCATGACCCAGACTGCATCGCTTGGGGAGTAATGAAGGTACGCGACCTCGGTTGAATGCCCGGATACCGGATCGAATTTTTCTTGTTGGTCCCATGGGGGCCGGAAAAACCGCCATCGGGCGGGAACTCGCGCGCCGCCTGGGGCGTGAATTTCTGGACAGCGACCTGGAAATCGAGCGGCGCACCGGCGTCGATATCGCGCTGATTTTCGAGAAGGAAGGCGAAGCCGGTTTCCGGCGCCGCGAACACCAAGTCATCGAAGCGCTCAGCCGACGTGACCACATCGTGCTCGCTACCGGCGGCGGCGCCGTGTTGGACCCCGCAAACCGTGCCTGCCTGAAGAGCCGCGGCCTCGTGATTTACCTCAAAACCTCGGTCACCCACCAGATGGATCGCACCGGACACACGGCACGCCGCCCGTTGCTGGCCACGCCGGACCGCGAAACGCGCCTGCGCGAACTCTTCGTGCAACGTCAGCCGCTTTACGAAGAACTGGCGCAGCTTACAATCAATACCGATCACGGCCGCGTCGCCGTGCTCGCCGCACAGATCCTGCAAGAACTGGAACAGGTCGCGACGGCACCCGCGCCGGACCAATGAGCATGGAGCAAAAAGCAAATGGGAGTGCTTAATGTCGAACTGGGGAACCGCAGTTACCCCGTGCGCATTGATCGTGGGCTGCTGACGCGTGCGGATTTGTTTCCCGAAGGCCTGCAGAAAGGTGCAGTCTGCATCGTCACGGATGACAACGTCGCGCCGCTGTACCTGAAGCCACTCACCAGGACGCTTGCGGCATTTGCGCCGCAGCATCTCATCCTTCCGCACGGCGAGGAGCACAAGAACTGGCCCGCGCTGGATCACATTTTCCAGCACCTTCTGCAACACCATTTCGGCCGTGACACCGTACTGATAGCGCTCGGCGGCGGCGTGGTCGGCGATGTCACGGGATTTGCCGCTGCCTGCTACCAGCGCGGCATTGCCTACCTGCAGATACCCACCACGCTGCTCGCGCAAGTGGATGCGTCCATCGGCGGCAAGACCGCGATCAACCACCACGACGGCAAGAACATGATCGGCGCGTTCCATCAACCGCTGGCGGTGTTCAGCGACCTGGATACGCTCAAGACCCTGCCGCCGCGCGAACTCAGCGCCGGCCTCGCGGAAATCATCAAGGCCGCGCTCATCGCCGACGAGGATTTGTTCGTGTGGCTCGAAGGCAATGTCCAAGCGTTGCTGGACCTGGAGCCGGAGGCCTGCCTGCACGCCGTCACACGCGCCTGCGAAATCAAGCTCACCATCGTCACTGAAGATGAATACGAACAGGGCCGGCGTGCGGTGCTCAACCTCGGCCATTCCTGTGGTCACGCCATCGAAAACGCGCTCGGCTACGGCAAGTGGCTGCACGGCGAAGCCGTGGGCGCCGGCCTGG
>JAGXAZ010000111.1 GCA_018971365.1 Gammaproteobacteria bacterium
TCATGCTCCAGTGCTCTTCCTCCCCGCCGCCGGCAAACATCAAATCCTGTGCGCCGCTGCGGATGAGGTTGGCGGCCGCGCCGAGCGAATGGCCGGTAAGCGCCTTGGTCGAAGACAGCGGCGGTACATCCGCGCCGAACACCTCGCGAACCGCATCGAGTTCGGCAATGTCCCCCAGCGGGGTGCCGGTACCGTGGGTGTTGAGGTAATCAATCGGGCGCTCGGCATCGGAGAGCGCCATGCGCATGCAGCGTGCTGCGCCCTCGCCGCTGGGCACCACCATATCAGCGCCGTCGGACGTGGCGCCATAGCCGACAAGTTCGGCCTGAATGTCCGCGCCGCGCGCACGCGCGTGTTCGTAAGCTTCCAGCACCAGCATGCCGCCACCGGAGGCGATGACGAAACCATCACGTTTGGCGTCATACGGGCGCGAGGCCGCGGCCGGCTGGTCATTATGGCTGGTGGCAAGCGCGCCCATGGCGTCGAATTGGGCGGTCATGCTCCAGTGCTCTTCCTCACCGCCGCCGGCAAACATCAGATCCTGTGCACCGCTGCGGATCAGGTTGGCGGCGGCGCCAATGCAGTGCGCAGAAGTCGCACAGGCCGCGGAAATCGAATAGCTCAGGCCGAGAATGCCGAACGCGGTGGCCAGCGTCGCGGACACGGTCGAACACATGGTGCGCGGCACCATGAAGGGTCCGACCTTGCGCAGTCCCTTGTTGCGCAGCAGATCGGCGGTCTCGATCTGCCACTGCGATGAGCCGCCGCCGGAGCCGGCGATCACGCCCACACGCGGATGACGGATGTGCTCCATTGCGAGACCGGCATCGGCTATGGCCGAACGCATCGCGACGTAGGCATACGCCGCTGCGTTGCCCATGAAACGTTTCCACTTCCGTTCGATGGCAGCATCCAGATCGATGTCGGGAACGCCCGCTACCTGGCTGCGCAGACCACGCGCGGCGTATTCGGGCATCGCGCGAATCCCGCTGCGCAGTTCGCGCAGTGCGCGCGATACCGTGTCGGCCGCGTTGCCCAGGCAGGAAACGATGCCCATGCCGGTGATCACTACGCGGTTCATGTCAGAGGTCCTCGACAGACTGGAACAATCCTACGCGCATGTCCTTGGCGACGTAGATCAGGCGATCGTCAACAAACATGCTGCCGTCCGCGATCACCATGGGCAATTTACCGCGCATCACCCTCCGCACGTCAATCCGGTAACGCACGAGCTTGGCGCTGGGGAGCACCTGTCCAGTGAACTTGACCGCGCCCACGCCCAGCGCCCGGCCGCGACCGGGTTCGCCGAGCCAGGGAAGAAAAAATCCGCTGAGCTGCCACATCGCATCCAGACCGAGACAGCCCGGCATCACCGGGTCGCCGGAAAAATGACACTCGAAGAACCACAAATCCGGGTGGACATCCAGTTCCGCCAGGATCTCGCCTTTGTTGTAGGCGCCACCGGTGCTCGCAATGTGCGTGATCCGGTCAAACATGAGCAGCGGCGGCGCCGGCAGGCGCGCATTGCCGGCGCCGAACAGCTCGCCGCGGCCACATGCCAGTAATTGCTCGCGGCTGAATGCATGCAGCCGGGATTTGCCGCCCTGCGTGCGGGGATCGGCTGGAGCAAGATCCGACGGATTGTGCTTCCGCTCGGTCGTCGGCATTTGCATAAGACTCGCCTGCGCAATGTGAGGTGGTCGGCTACGCGTACCGGGCTTAAATGCGTGCATCGCCGGTCAGCCGCCGGGCCCGAGCACGTCCATGATCATATATACATGATGCGCGATGGACCTGGGCGTGTCGAGTCATCGGGCACAGGCGCCGCCGGTGCCCGACGGAGCGCGGGCATTTGAACGACTGGATTCCCGTTACGGGCAGTGGCGCTCAATTCATTGGAGATGTGATGGTTGCCGGTGAAGACCGCATTTCTTCAAGCCGGCCCATTATTTTCTGGCACAGTTCGCGCGTGCCCTCGCCCGTCAGTCCGGAGATGCGGAATACCGGTCCCTGCCAATGCAGGCCGTCCACGATAGCGCTGCAGCGCGCGTCGCGCTCGCCGCGCGGCAGCAAGTCTATCTTGTTCAGCACCAGCCAGCGTTCGCGCTGCGCCAGCTCGGGGCTGAATTTCTGCAATTCCCCGATGATCGCCTGCGCGTCGCGCACCGGATCGGCCACGTCGGCCGGCACCGCGACATCCGCCAGATGCAATAGCAGACGCGTACGCTGCAGGTGCTTCAAAAAACGCATGCCGAGTCCGGCGCCTTCGGCCGCGCCCTCGATGAGACCGGGAACGTCCGCCATCACGAAGCTGCGGTGCTCGCCGACCGACACCACGCCGAGATTGGGATACAGCGTGGTGAAGGGATAATCCGCGACCTTGGGACGCGCTGCCGAGACTGCACGGATGAACGTGGACTTCCCGGCGTTCGGCAAGCCCAGCAATCCGACGTCGGCCAGCAACTTGAGTTCCAGCCGCAGGTTGCGGCGCTCGCCGGGCGACCCGGGCGTGGACCGGCGCGGTGTGCGGTTGACGCTGCTCTTGAAACGCGCGTTGCCCAGGCCGTGAAAACCGCCCTGCGCCACCTTCAGGCGCTCGTCGGCCTTGACCAGATCGCCCAGCATTTCACCGGTATCCACGTCATATATAAGTGTGCCGACCGGTACCGGCACCACCAGATCCCGGCCACTCTTGCCGGTCATGTCGCGGCCCATGCCCTTGCCTCCGTGCTCGGCTTCAAAGGTACGGGTGCTGCGGAAATCGGCGAGCGTGTTCAAACCGGTGCGCGCCTCCAGGATCACGCTGCCGCCGTCGCCGCCGTCGCCGCCGTCCGGACCGCCGAAGGGCACGAACTTCTCGCGGCGGAAACTCACCGCACCCTTGCCGCCGTTGCCGGCAATGACCTTGATGGTGGCTTCGTCAATGAATTTCACGGGTTTCCATTCCAGCAGCGGCTTCAGCCGCGATTCTGGATATTGTGGGAGCGACGGTCCCCGTCGCGATTCCACGAATTATCGCGGTCGGGGCGGATTTTTGCTCCGGCAAAATCGGCATTTCCGCCATCCCTGGCGGTCACGGCCGTTCCCACAATATATCAGTACCAGGATTTCCAGCAGCGACAAAAAACCCCGGACTGGCCGGGGTTTCTGCGCCGCTGGGTATTGGACGGAGCTCAGTCCGCCACCACGCTCACGACGCGGTGTTGCGGTCGGCCCTTGATGGAAAATTTCACCTTGCCGTCGGCCTTGGCGAACAGCGTATGGTCGCGGCCCATGCCCACGTTCGAGCCTGCGTGGTACTGCGTGCCACGCTGGCGCACGATGATGTTGCCGGCGGTCGCCGCCTGGCCGCCGTAGAGTTTGACGCCGAGGCGTTTCGACTCGGAATCGCGGCCGTTACGGGTGCTACCGCCAGCTTTTTTGTGTGCCATGGGTGCGTGCCTCGATGCTCAACCGGCCTGGATGCCGGTAATCTGGACTTCGGTGTAGTGCTGCCGATGCCCGGCGCGGCGCCGGTAATTCTTGCGGCGGCGCATCTTGAAAATAAAGATCTTGTCGGCGCGACCCAGCGACTTGACGGTCCCGGTTACCTTGCCGCCGGCAATGTATGGCGTGCCCAGCACCGGAGCCTGCTGGTCGCGCCCGACCATGAGTACGCGCTCGAACGTTATCGCGGCGCCAGCCTCGGCCTCGATCTGCTCACAGCGAATCAGATCGCCCTCGCTCACCCGGTACTGCTTGCCACCGGTCTCGATTACCGCGTACATGGGGACTCCAAAGCGCAAAATGCCGTCAAAGGGCGCGAATTTTACGGCCTTGGGCAGTGCCGGTCAAACTGCACGCGCGCGCCTTGACACCCCCCCATGGCACCCCTAGCATCGCTTCCACGTGCCGCCCCGGCCGTAGTCCGATGCCGCCATGGTTCTAGCCCCCGATTCCATCACTGCCACCGGCCAAGCACCGGAATTGGCTGCACAGCGCGCCATGGTGGACGCGGATTTCTGCGCGACCGACAGCCTGATCCGCAAGGCGCTGCACTCGGACGTGGTGCTCATCAGCCAGCTCGGAGAATACATCATCAACGGCGGCGGCAAACGTTTGCGGCCGCTGCTGGTCCTGCTCGCGGCGCGCGCCTGCGAAGTCGCCGACCAGCGCCACGTACAGCTCGCCGCCATCATCGAATTCATCCATACCGCCACGTTGCTGCACGACGACGTGGTGGACGCCTCCGGCCTGCGTCGCGGGCGCGAGACCGCCAATGCCATCTGGGGCAACGAGGCGAGCGTGCTGGTGGGCGATTTTCTGTACTCGCGCGCCTTCCAGATGATGGTGGCGCTCGACGACATGCGCGTGATGCGCATCCTCGCCGACGCCACCAACCTGATCGCGGAAGGCGAAGTCATGCAGCTGCTCAACGCCCACGATCCCGAGACCACCGAAGCACGCTACCTGCAGGTCATCCGCCGCAAGACCGCGACGCTGTTCCAGGCCGGCGCGCACCTGGCCGCAATCATCGCGGGACAACCGGAGACGCAGGCCGCGGCCCTGGGCCGCTACGGCTTGCACCTCGGCAGCGCCTTCCAGTTGATTGATGACGCACTGGACTACAGCGCGAGCGCGGCCGAAATGGGCAAGAACGCCGGCGACGACCTCGCCGAGGGCAAACCCACGCTGCCGCTGATTTATGCCATGCAGCACGGTACACAGGCGGAACGCGAGCGGATTTGCGCGGCGATTGAATCCGGCGAACGCACCGACATCGTCGGCATCCTGGCGATCCTCAGGCGCACCTCCGCCCTTGAATACACCCTGAGCCGCGCGCAGCAGGAGCGCGAGCGCGCAATCGCGGCGCTCGAGCTGCTGCCTGAATCCAGGTACAAAACTGCGCTCGTGGAGCTGGCCGATTTTTCGGTGGAACGGCGCGCCTGACGGTTCCGGCCGGCGGGCCAGCCAACGCAGCATAGACCTGCGCGTGTCGCACGCTGCGGGAATCCCGATGGGGCAGCGGGGAAACTCGTCCTTTTCGGCCCAAGGCCGTGTCCGGACTCTTCGCTTTGCCGGGCAGGCAAGACGCAATTGCCGGACTCCTGACCTTGCTTTATAGTACGCGGCCTCGCGGGGTGTAGCTCAGCCTGGTAGAGCACTTGGTTCGGGACCAAGGGGCCGCAGGTTCAAATCCTGTCACCCCGACCAATCGTCACCGCTTCTCGCTCATTGAGTCATCCCTGACAGGTTGTCCGGCCACGCCATCCTTGGCGTGGCGCTCGGGCCGGCCGAAATGCCACCGGCATTTCGGCTAGAACACGGCCCGAGCCCTGTCACCCCGACCAACCGTCACCGCTTCTCGCTCACTGAGTCATCCCTGATGGGCTGGCCAGTCAGTCCATTGCGTATCTCCCTTTAGGCGCCGGGTGCGCGCGCCATGCCCCATCCGGTAATCGCGTAGCGGCCTTGTGTCGCAAACGGGCTGACATAGCTGACGTGGTGCCACATCGGAACGTCAAACAGCGTCAGGGAATTGAACGTCGGCATGAAGGTGGCGATCACGTGCTCATGCCCGTCGGTGAACTGCAGCAATCCGCCCCAGTCCGCACGCCAGCCTTTGGTCAGGTTCAACACATAGGCCACGCGCCGGTGTTCCTTGTCGATGATGTCGTTGTGCGCGGTCAGAAAGTGGCCGGGCAGATAGCGCGTCGCCTGGGCTATGGCCATATGGATATCCGTAATGCCCGTGACCTCGCGCATTAACCCCAGAAAGTCATCGGAATTGATGAATTCCAGCACGTGATGCAGGATCAGGCCCGGATCGCGGTGCTCCTTGTAGGCCTCCACCATCTTGTAGCTGTTGTAGATGAACCGGAACTGGCTCTCCCCAATGGCGTGCGCCTGCGCCTTGTTGACCAGAGCCAGCCAGTCCTGCTGGTGGAATCCGGCAATCTCGCGGGCGCCGAGGAAATTGGGTCGCTCGCCGTCGGTAAACGCGATGCCCCACGGCACCTCATGGGCCAGACATGCGTACAGGCGTTCCGCCGCTTCCGGGAGCAATACGTCATGAATCTGCACGCGGCGCGCTACGGCAAAATTCTTCGCCCAATGCGCCACATCCAGCTTGGGATTCAGCATGGCCCGTACCTGAGTCTGCCCGGTGCGCAGATGATAGCCGATGGCATGCGTCGGAATTCCGCGGTTTTGCCAACTGGCAGCGTGCGCGACACGCCAGCCGATGCCCGCAAGAACGGCGCGGTCAGCGCGTCAACTCAGTCAACAGACGGGAAATCTCACTGCCGATACGCCGCAGTTCAATGCGATGACTCTGTGTCAACTTGTCGAGCATGGCTGAGCCACGCGGGGTCAGCACCACGTGCACCTGGCGGTGATCCACCAGCGAATTCCTGCGTTTGGCCAGGCGCTGGCGCGCCAGACGGTTCACGAGGCCCACGGCGCTGTTGTGGCGCACGTGCAGGCGCGCCGCCAACTGGCTGATGGTGGGCGGGGTTCCGCCCGGGAATCCTCGGATCGCCAGCAGCACCTGATGCTGCTGCGGAGTCAGGCCCAGGCTGCGGGCGATTTCCTCGCTGGTGCGCAGGAAT
>JAGXAZ010000112.1 GCA_018971365.1 Gammaproteobacteria bacterium
CGCCGGCCTGAATTTCAATCTGGATTACTACAAGATCGACGTGAACAACACCATCCAGCCGATCAGCGGTCAGGCCATCATGGACGGCTGCTACGTCTCGGGTAACCTGTCTGACTGTGCCCGCATTGTCCGCAGCGGCATCGGCGCCATCAAGGTATTGAATGACGCCGTCGCCAATGCGGGAGTCACCCGCACCGATGGATTCGATCTGGGAGCCAGCTATAACTTCCAGGCGGGCGCGGTGGGCGAGTTCCGGGCCTCCGTGGATGCCACGTACATCCGCGGCTTCGAACTGATCGAGGGGAATCCGACCGGCCCCGCTTTGGTCACCCAGCTGGCGGGAGTGGAACGCGGCGGTACCGTGTTTCCGTTCGGGGTGCCCCACTGGAAGGCGCGGACCTCGCTGCAATGGACTCTGGGCAATTGGCGCGCGGAATGGGACATGCGCTACATCAGTGCGCTGACCGAGTCGTGCTCCGATTCCTTTGACAATACGCCCTTGAGCTTCACCAACTTGGGACTGTGCTCCAATCCCAATAACACCAACAACAGCCTGTCCACCAACCACCTGGGACAGACCATCTATCACGATGCGCAAGTGAGCTACAACTTCGATCCCGCAAAGCTGATCTTCACCTTCGGCATCCGCAATCTGTTCAACAAGGAACCGCCGTCTTCGACACAGCAACAGTTGAACAGCTTCGACCCGACCTTGTACGACGTGCCCGGGCGCTTCTTCTACGCGCGCATCGGGTTCCGGTACTGAGATCGGCTCGCGTGCGTAACGCATCCCGCGGTCCACAAGGGCCGCGGGATTTTTTAATCTTCACGCGTAGCCGAAGAATTCCACAAAGGGCTGCAAGCGCGGCAGCACCGGTTCCAGATATTCCCGGTAATGCCGCCAGCGCGCGCGTGCCGAGGCATACACCGGCTGCACCACTTGGTGATAGCTCGGCGTATTGATACGCCTTTTTTTTGCGGTTTCCTGAAACCGCAGCATCGCCGGGTCCCAATCAAGTTCGAGGAACGCACAAAGGTCCCGGGCGGCGCCTTCCAGATCATCCACCAGCGATTCGTAGCGGATCAGGTGCACCCGGTCCCCAAGCCGCTCACGGCACCGGATGCCGATCTGCATCACTCCGGCGTACAGCTCTGCGGTTCCGGCGAGCGTGAGGAAATTGCGCATGGCTTCGTTCAGACCGAAGGCGCGCATATAACACGAAAGCACCACGTCGCGCGGATCGCGCACAGCAAACACGAACCGCGCCGCCGGAAACAGCCGCGCAATCAGCGGCATGAACAGCGTGTTGAGCGGCAGTTTGTCGACGAACAATTTTTCCGGATCGCGCTGCGGCAGGGCTTCCGCAACCCATACCCAGTATTTGTTGCGGTAAGACTCGAGCGCGGCGGAATCCGTGGAAGCGAACTGCTCCAATCCGGCATCGCTGGTGACAAAATCCCGCAACAGGTCCTGCAGGTTCTCCTTTTCTTCCAACACCACGAGGCGCGGATGCGAGGAAAGAATCTGATCAAGCAGCGTGGTCCCGGAGCGCGGGAATCCCACAAGAAATGCCGGTATTTCGCCCTGCAGTATCGGATCGCTTGAGGGGCCGACCGCCAGGCGGTCCAGATACCTCGCAACCCGCTCGACGGTCGCCAGAGTGTAAACGCCGGGACCGGGCGCCGCTTCCCCGGCGTTCAGCGCCTGCTTGGACCCCTGGAATGCCGCAAACGCCTGCGCATAATCGCCGCGTTGCTCATACATGGCGCCGAGGCGCGCCAGCGCCAACGAACGGTTGCGAGGCCGAAGTGGTTTCTCCAGCAGATTCCGCAGACGTGCGGCCGCTGCATCCGGCCGGTCGGCACGCAAGTCCAGTTGCGCTTGCGTAAGATTGGCGACCGGATCGGCGGCATCCAGCGCCAGCGCACGCCCTGCCAGATTCGCCGCTTCCGCCAGGCGATTCGCGCTTTCCGCGAGTGACGCGAGACTCGCAGCCGCACCCGCGAGTTGCGGGTTCAGCGCCAGCGCGCGCTGATAGGCACGCTCGGCCTGCTCGTGCTCTCCCAGATTCTCGTAGGCCGCGCCCATATTGAGGAAACTCTCGGCATGCCGGGGGCGCAATTCGATGGCCTTGAGATAGGCGTGAACCGCCAGAGCCCAAGCGCCCTGGTCCGAATACACGCTGCCGAGATCGTGCATGACCTGCGCATCGCGCGGCTGTGGTCCGGCCGCGCGCTCCAAGGCATCGGCGGCCGCGGCCAACTGGCCTTGCTGCCAACGGCACAGCCCCAGCAAATGCCAGGCTTGCGCGAACTCCGCATGCAGGCTCAGAACCCGCTGGCAGCCGTTCACCGCAGTGGCAATGTCCGCGCGATTGTAGGCTTCCGCCGCCTCGCGCATGAGGCGATGGATGTGCGTCACTTGCGACTGCGTAAGCGCCGGGTTCATGCGCTGGCCGCAGCTTCGATGCGTGCCACGACATCGGGCTGAAGTTTGGAAGCCTGCGCCAGCGCGCCCAGATCTTCACGCAATTGTTCCAGGCGCGAGGCCCCCAGGATCACGGTACTGACATTGGGGTTCTTCAGGCACCAGGCAATCGCCAGCTGGCTCACACTCATGCCAAGTTCGCGGGCAATGACCGCCAGGTTTTCGACAGCACCCAGGCGCCGGCGACCTTCATCCGTGTGCAGCCGGTCGCGCAACCATTCGTAACCCGGCAGGTTGAGGCGCGAATCCTGAGGGATGCCGTTGGCGTATTTGCCGCTCAATACGCCCGAAGCAAGAGGAGACCAAATGGTGGTGCCCATGCCGTAATCCAGGTACAGCCTTGCGTATTCCTGTTCCACACGGGCACGCGTGAACAGATTGTATTGCGGCTGCTCCATGCTGGGTGGAATCAAGTTGCGTTCACGCGCGATCTGGTGCGCGGCGACGATGGCTTCGGCCGGCCACTCGGACGTGCCCCAGTACAGTACCTTGCCCTGCTGGATCAAGTCGTGCATGGCATGCACGGTTTCCTCGACGGGCGTTTCCGTATCCGGGCGATGGCAGAAGTACAGATCCAGATAATCCACCTGCAGGCGCGCGAGCGCCTGGTGACAGGCTTCGGTCACGTGTTTGCGCGACAGTCCGCGCTGCGTGGGGCGCGGGTGGTCACGGCAACCGAAGAATGCCTTGCTGGAAACACAATAAGAATCCCGGTCGAAACCCAGGTTCTTCAGCGCCTGGCCCATGATGCGCTCGGAATGACCGTTGGCGTAAGTTTCGGCGTTGTCAAAGAAATTCACGCCCGCGTCATACGCGAGCTTCAGGCATTGTGCGGCGAGCTTGAGGTCCACCTGATTCTTGAATGTCACCCAAGAGCCGAAAGACAAGACGCCCAGCTTGAGGCCGAAATTTCCGAGGCGCCGGTATTCCATGAGCTGGCCTCCGCAAAAATGGCAGTGTAACTTACCGCTGGTAACCCGCCCATAAAAAAACGGGGCGGTCGCCCGCCCCGTTTCGATGTTCCCTACAGCCTTGCAATCAATGCAGGGTTGCAAGCTTCACGTGCTTGTGACCGAGAGCATGGGCCACGTCGAACATCGCCTGGTTGAGGATCTTGTGCGTGGTCAGATCCGCCTGGGTGCTGACGTTGCTGTTGATGTCTTCCATCACCTGGTTATGCAGGTCATGGGAGAGTGCGTGGTCAAACAGATAACCGGACCACCACATGCCATCCGGCGCGGTGCCGGCGGTGACCAGCGTGCGCGCGAGCGCCACGCCATGCAGGTCAGCGGGTGCGGCCGGCAGCTTGACACCGGCTTCAGTGGCGCGCTTCAAGCCGTCCTTGACGGCGTAAGTCATGCCGGTGAGGAAGGTGTTGACTTCGTCCTTGCCGTACTGCTTCGTGAGTTTGGCGACTTCCGCGTTCACGGTCTTTTCGCCGAGCATGGACACCAGGGCCGTGGAGAACTCGAAATTCTCGGCACCGCCGCCGGCCTTGACCAGGGCCGCGGTGACGTTCAGGGCCGGAGCACCGCTGTAAATCGGGCCTCCGAACATGTTGCTGCCGGAACCGGCCTGCGACGCCGGCGCGGGATCGGAACCGTGATTCTGGGCAAAAGCCGCGCCGGAAAACAGCGCGATGGCGGCACCCAGTACCGCCAATTTGTATAGATGCTTGTACATAAGACCTCCTCAACTCAATAAAACACACCCGCTTTCGCGGACCTCAAACGACCGTTCCCGTCATCTCTTTGAGATGCTCGAAGAAGCCGCCTTCGGGATGCAGGGCATCCAGAACCTGTCGGGCATGCTCGGAAAGCAACCCGTGAAATTTTTCGCCGAGTTCACCCGCCAGGGTGGCGAGCGCAATGCTCTGGCGGATGTAGGCAGACGCCAGCGACACCACCAGGAACTGTTCGGTCGCAACCGCACGCATCGCATGTGCATCGATTTCGGCTGCGACCATGCGCGCGTCATCCGCGACCAGCAGCAGCCAGCGGCCGCGCTCATCCGGATGGACGCAGTAACGATAGAGATCCCCCTGACAGCCGCCGCAGGGTTCGGTACAGGCATCCATGCACAAGGTGGTGATGGCCACGCCCCGCGACCGCGCATCGCGCAGCTGGGATGCAAACTTCGCGGCCTCGGGCGGCCGGATGGCGACCAGCAGGCGGCGGCGCGTGCCGCCAATCAGCGCGCCCACCTGATCCTGCAACTCGGATTCATCCTTCAGATTGAATACCGGCGTGACTTCCGGAGCGCGCGCCAAATCCTCCAGTGCCCGGCCCGCAGCCGTCAGCGCGCGCGCATGCTCGCTTTCCAGCTGTTGCAGCAGTTCATGGGGCGGAATCGCGGCGTAGCGCATCCCGGTGCGCTGCTTGATGCGGCGGGCTGCGCCGCGCTGCACGAGTTTTTCGAGAACCGCATACACGTTGGCGCGCGGCATACCCGAGGCTTTGGCGATTTCGTAACCATTGGCGGTGCCAGTGGCGACAAGGCTCACATACGCACGCGCTTCGTATTCGCCGAACCCCAAGTCCTGCAGTAGTGACGTTACGTCCTTCATGGAAATCATTTAGTAGCTGTCTGAGCAGCTACTATAAGGCGTCAGTTGGCCGTAGTCAAATCTGGCAGTGAAGAGGGCGGCGCCACGGCGGGCGCAGTGATAAAGTTCGCAACCGTGAGCCGCCAGAGTCATTCCAGCCCACAACCGGTCGCGGACAGCGAGGGAAAGTCCGCGCTCGCCGATCTGTATCCGGCGCATCTCGAAGCCATTAAACAACGCTTCAGCCAGGCGCTCGACGTTGCCGGCTTCGACGCGGTTGCGGTATTCGCCGGAAGTCCACACGCTTGGTTCCTGGACGACCAGAATTACCCCTTCCAGATCAACCCGCATTTCAAGAACTGGCTACCGCTGCTGCAGGCGCACGATTCCTTCGTGGCCTACGTGCCCGGCCGGAAACCGGTACTGGTGTATTGCCAGCCCGAGGACTACTGGTACCTGCCGCCCGCACCGCCCTCGGGTTTCTGGGTGGAGCACTTCGACATCCGCATCATCAAGCGACCCGAAGATGCACCCGGCGCGCTGCCAATAGCGCGCCGTTGCGCGTTTCTGGGCGAATGGCAGGAGCGCTTCAAGAGCTGGGGATTCGCAGACGTGAATCCGGAAGCGCTGCTCAATCCGCTGCACTATGCGCGCGCGGCCAAGACTGACTATGAACTTGAATGCATGCGTGAGGCGAACGCGATCAGCGTTATAGGTCACCGCGCCGCCGAGCAGGCGTATCGCGCGGGCGCCAGCGAATTCGAGATTCACACGGCTTTTTGTGCCGCCTGCGGCCAGACGGATAACGAGCTGCCCTACCACGCGATCATCGCGCTCAACGAACATGCCGCCACGCTGCATTATCAATATCGGGACCGGGAACGCCCTCCGCAGCGCCACTCCTTTCTGATTGACGCCGCCGCTCAGGTGAATGGCTATGCCGCGGATGTGACCCGCACGTATTCAGCTGAACGCGACGAGTTTCAGGCGCTGATAGACGCGCTCGACAGAGAGCAGCAGACACTCTGCAAAAAAGTCCGGCCGGAAACCAATTTCAAAGCGTTGCACCTCGAAGCCCATCTGGCCATCGCACGGCTGCTGCATGATTTCGACTTTGTACGTCTGCCGCCTGAGGAAAGTGTCGCCAAGGGCATCAGCAGCACGTTTCTGCCTCACGGCCTGGGCCATCTGCTCGGACTGCAGGTCCATGACGTCGGCGGTTTCATGGCAAGCCCGCGTGGTGATGTCATTCCGAAACCCGACGGTCACCCCGATCTGCGCAACGCCCGAGTGTTGAAGGAACATTTCGTCACCACCATCGAGCCGGGCCTGTATTTCATTCCCTCATTGCTGGAAAAGCTCAGGGCCGGCGCGCATGCCCGGCACGTTAACTGGACGAAAGTGGATGATTTCCGCAAGTACGGCGGCATCCGCATTGAGGACAACGTCGTGGCGCGCGCCGCGGGCGCCGAGAACCTGACCCGCGACGCGTTCAAAACAATGCAACACGCTACCCC
>JAGXAZ010000113.1 GCA_018971365.1 Gammaproteobacteria bacterium
CGCCCCGCCATCAACGCCGGCATTTCGGTGTCGCGCGTGGGCGGCGCGGCGCAGACCAAGATCATCAAGAAACTCGGCGGCGGCGTGAAGCTCGCGCTCGCCCAGTTTCGCGAACTCGCAGCCTTCGCCCAGTTCGCGTCGGATCTGGACGAAGTGACCCGGCGGCAACTGGACCGCGGCCAGCGCGTCACCGAACTGATGAAGCAGAAGCAGTATGCGCCGCTCAGCATCGCCGACATGGCGCTGTCGCTGTACGCCGCCAACGAGGGTTATCTGGACGACATTGACGTGAAAAAAGTGGTGGTGTTCGAGGCCGCGCTGCACAGTTATTTCCAGGCGCATTTTGCCGCACTGCGCGACCGCATCAACGCAAGCGGTGATTACAGCGCCGAGATCGAACATGGCCTGAAGAAGGCGGTTGAGGAATTCAAGAAGACCCAGGCGTGGTAATTGTAGGAGCGACGCCCACGTCGCGATAAATCATGGAATCGCGGCGGTTTTGTGGGAGCGGCGATATTCGCCGCGATTCCGTATGTATCGCGGTCGGGACGACCGCTCCCACCATAATTTATGGTGAGGGCTTGGCCCCCTCGCTTTGGTCTCTCCCCCGGAAGCGGGCGAGAGAACAGGGAAACAGAGACAGCTGAATATATGGCAGGCGCAAAAGAAATCCGGACGCAGATCAGGAGCATCCGCAGCACGCAGAAGATCACCAAGGCCATGCAGATGGTCGCGGCGAGCAAGATGCGCAAGGTGCAGACGCGCATGTCGGCGTCGCGTCCGTACGCGGAAAAAATGCGCAAGGTCATCGGACATCTGGCCAAGGCCAATCCCGAGTACCGGCACCCGTTTATGACCGCACGCGAGGTCAAGCGCGTGGGCTTCATCGTGATCGCCTCGGATCGCGGTTTGTGCGGCGGCCTCAACATCAACCTGTTCAAGTCGGTGCTGGTTGCGGTGCGCGACTGGCGCGCAAAAAACGTCGAGGCGGAGTTCTGCATCGTCGGCGCCAAGGCGGTGATTTTCTTCCGCCACGTGGGCGGCAAGGTCCGGGCCCAGGCCACGCGCCTTGGTGACACCCCGCACGTCGAGGATCTGGTGGGCACCGTCAAGGTGATGCTGGACGCCTACCGCACGAATGAGGTGGACCGGGTGTTTCTGGTGAACAACGTGTTCGTCAACACCATGCGCCAGGAACCCACGGTGAGCCAATTGCTGCCGGTTGTGGGCATCGACGATCCCGGATTGCAGGCGCACTGGGACTATATCTACGAGCCTGAAGCGCGCGACCTGCTGGACAGCGTGCTCAGCCGTTACGTGGAATCGCAGGTGTACCAGGGCGCAGTCGAGAATGTCGCGTGTTTTTATGCCGCGCAGATGGTGGCCATGAAATCGGCTTCCGACAATGCCGGTGAGATGATTGACGGGCTGCAGCTCGCCTACAACAAGGCGCGTCAGGCCGGCATCACCAAGGAGCTGGCGGAGATTGTCGGCGGCGCGGCGGCGGTGTAAAGAGAGTGAGGGGTGAGGAAGTGAGGCGTGAGGAAGAAGCCCCTCACTCCCTCACCAGCCCGCGTAGCGGGCGTCCTCACCGGTTCAGCGCAAAATTGAACTTGCGCTAAAAATATGTACAGGATTTTGAGGACAAAGACATGAGTTCCGGAAAAGTTGTGCAGGTCATCGGCGCGGTGGTGGACGTGGAATTTCCGCGTGAGGCCATTCCCGAAGTGTATGACGCGCTCACGCTGGAAGCGCGCGGCCTGACGCTCGAGGTGCAGCAGCAACTGGGCGACGGCGTGGTGCGCACCATCGCCATGGGCGCATCCGAAGGCCTGAAGCGCGGCCTTGAAGTGCGGAACACCGGTGCGCCGATTTCGGTGCCGGTCGGCAAGGGCACGCTCGGGCGCATCATGAACGTGCTCGGCGAGCCGGTGGACGAGGCCGGTCCGATCAAAACCGCCGACCATTGGCCGATACACCGCGCTGCGCCGAGCTACGAAGAACAGTCGGGCTCCACCGATCTGCTCGAAACCGGCATCAAGGTGATTGATCTCCTGTGTCCGTTCGCCAAGGGCGGCAAGGTCGGGCTGTTCGGCGGCGCCGGCGTCGGCAAGACCGTGAACATGCTGGAGCTCATCAACAACATCGCCAAGGAGCACGCGGGCCTGTCGGTGTTCGCCGGCGTGGGCGAGCGCACCCGTGAGGGCAACGACTTCTACCACGAGATGGCCGAGTCCGGCGTCATCAATTTGAAGAACCTGAACGACTCCAAGGTCGCGATGGTGTACGGGCAGATGAACGAGCCGCCCGGCAACCGCCTGCGCGTCGCGCTCACCGGCCTCACCATGGCGGAGTACTTCCGCGACGAGGGCCGCGACATCCTGCTGTTCATCGACAATATCTATCGCTATACGCTCGCGGGCACCGAAGTCTCGGCGCTCCTCGGGCGCATGCCGTCGGCCGTGGGTTATCAGCCGACGCTCGCCGAGGAAATGGGCGTACTGCAGGAGCGCATCACTTCCACCAAGAAGGGCTCGATCACTTCCATCCAGGCGGTGTACGTGCCGGCCGACGACCTGACCGATCCTTCGCCCGCCACCACCTTCGCGCATCTGGATTCCACGGTAACGCTGTCGCGCGACATCGCGGCGCTCGGCATCTACCCGGCGGTGGACCCGCTGGATTCCACCTCGCGCATGCTCGATCCCAACGTCATCGGCCAGGAGCATTACGACACCGCGCGCGGTGTGCAGGCGGTGCTGCAGCGTTACAAGGAACTCAAGGACATCATTGCGATCCTGGGCATGGACGAACTTTCGGAAGAAGACAAGCTCGTAGTGCAGCGCGCCCGCAAGATTCAGCGCTTTTTGTCGCAGCCCTTCCACGTCGCGGAAGTGTTCACCGGCTCGCCCGGCAAGTACGTGCCGCTCAAGGAAACCATCCGCGGCTTCAAGGGTATCGTGGCCGGCGAGTACGACAACCTGCCCGAACAGGCGTTCTACATGGTCGGCGCCATAGACGAAGCGGTCGCCAAGGCCAAGACGCTGTAAGCCGCGCACCGGATAGCTTTATGCCTATGACTTTTCATGTGGATGTGGTGAGCGCCGAGCAGGAGATTTTCTCCGGCAAGGCCGAGATGGTGTTTGCTCCCGCCGAAATGGGTGAGCTCGGCATCACGCCGCGGCACGCGCCCCTGTTGACCCGCCTCAAACCGGGAACCGTGCGCGTCAAGACCGGTCCGGATGAAGAAGCGGTGTTCTACGTTTCCGGCGGCATCCTCGAAATCCAGCCGCATCGGGTGACGGTGCTTTCCGACACCGCGCTGCGCGCGCGCGACATAGATGAAGCCGCGGCCCTGGAGGCCAAGCGCCACGCCGAGGAAGCCCTGGCCAATCAGACCGGTGAAGTGGACGTCGTGCGCGCCCAGGCGGAACTCATGGAAGCGCTGGCGCGCCTGCGCACGCTGGAGAAAATCCGCAAGCAGCTCGGCGGGCATTGATGGCCCTGCAGCGCCTGGTTTTTCCCTTATCATAAGAATTCCCTGATTCCGGGTTACCGGGCCACCATGCCATTCAGCGTCGTCATCCTGGCCGCGGGTCAGGGCAAGCGCATGCATTCCGATCTGCCCAAGGTATTGCAGCCATTGGGCGGCCGCACGCTGCTCGAACACGTTGTGGCCACCGCCGCGACGCTCAAACCGGACGCGATGTATGTGGTTTATGGCCACGGCGGCGAGCAGGTCCAGAAGGCACTCAAACATCTCGACGTGCACTGGGTGCAACAGGCCGAACAGCTCGGCACCGGGCATGCCGTACTGCAGGCCATGCCGCAGATTCCGGACGAGCACGCAGTTCTGGTGCTCTACGGCGATGTACCGCTGCTGCGCGTCGCGACACTGCAGGCGTTGCTTGCCGCCGCGACGCGCGGCGAACTTGCGATGCTTACTGCGAAACTGTCCGATCCGACCGGGTATGGCCGGATCGTGCGCGACGCGGAAGGGCAGGTGGCGCGAGTGGTGGAGCAGAAAGACGCCAATGCGGCGGAACTGCGCATCGCCGAAGCCAGCACCGGCCCGCTGGCGTGCCAGGCCGGCCCGTTGCGCCGCTGGCTGAAGAGCCTCGGCAACGACAACACCCAGAAGGAATACTATCTGCCGGACGTGGTGCCGGCCGCCATCGGCGAGGGTGTTTTGGTTACCGCCATTTTGGCCGCGGACGAATCCGAAGTCGCGGGTGTCAACGACCGCACGCAGCTCGCCGCTGCGGAACGCGCCTTGCGCCGCGTGCGGGCCGCGGACCTCATGCAGCGCGGCGCGATTCTGCGCGACCCCGAGCGCATTGACGTGCGCGGTGAACTCGAGTGCGGCCGCGACGTGGTGATTGACATCAACTGCATATTCGAAGGCCGGGTGAAACTCGGCCACCGCGTGCATATCGGACCGCACGTGCTGATTCGCGACTGTGAGCTGGGCGACGACACCGAGGTGTACGCCAACAGCGTGCTGGAGGGCGCCAGCATCGGTGCGCGCGTGCGCATCGGCCCGTTTGCGCGCCTGCGGCCCGGCGCCGCGCTCGCCGAAGAAGTGCACGTCGGCAATTTCGTCGAGGTGAAAAACAGTCGCTTGGGCGCGGGGACCAAGGCCAATCATCTGGCGTATCTCGGCGACGCCGAAATCGGCAAACAGGTGAACGTCGGCGCCGGCACCATTACCTGCAATTACGACGGCGCCAACAAGCACCGCACCGTGATCGGCGATGATGCCTTCATCGGCTCCAACACTTCGCTGGTGGCGCCGGTGACCGTGGGCGCGGGCGCCACCATCGGCGCCGGCTCGGTGATTTCAAAGGAAGCGCCGGCAGGCGAGCTTACCCTGGAGCGCGCACAGCAGAAGACCGTGACGGGATGGAAACGGCCAAGGAGGAAGTGAGGAGTAAGGAGTGAGGAGTAAAGCAGTATTCACCTCACGCCTCACAGCGAGCAAAGCGAGCGGCCTCACTCCTCATACCCGAAAGCGAATATTTGACCGTTAGCTGGAAGTTACAGAATATTTTGTTGAGGATCATTGAACATGTGTGGAATCGTCGGAGCCATCGCCGGGCGTGACGTCGTGCCGCTGCTGGTCGAGGGTCTGCAGCGGCTCGAATACCGCGGCTACGACTCGGCGGGCGTGGCGGTGCTGAACGGCGGCATCCGGCGTATTCGCACCGTGGGCCGGGTGGCGGAACTGCGCGGCAAGGCCAAAACGGAACGCCTGCAAGGTTTCATCGGCATCGGCCACACGCGCTGGGCCACCCACGGCGGCGTGACCGAGGCCAACGCCCATCCGCACGTGTCGCGCGACGAGCTCGCAGTGGTGCACAACGGCATCATCGAGAACCACGAACAGCAGCGTGCGCGCCTGAAGCAACTCGGCTATGAATTCGAATCACAGACCGACACCGAAGTCATCGCCCACCTGATTCACTATCACTTTTCGCAGAGCCATGACCTGTTTGCCGCGCTGCAAAAGGCAGTGCAGGAGCTGGTCGGTGCCTACGCCATCGGCGCGCTGGCGCTCCAGGCTCCCGAGGTCATGGTGTGCGCACGCATGGGCTGTCCGCTGCTCATCGGCCTGGGCAAGGGCGAGAATTTCATCGCCTCGGACGTGTCGGCGGTGCTCGCGGCCACGCGTCGCGTGGTTTACCTCGAGGATGGCGACGTCGCGGAAGTGCGCCGCGAGCGCGTCAGCATCGTGGATCGTGACGGTTGCGCGGTGCGGCGCAAAATTCATGAAAGCGACGTGTCGCTCGCTTCGATGGAACTCGGTCCTTACCGGCATTTCATGCAGAAGGAAATCTACGAGCAGCCGCGCGCGCTTACCGACACCATCGAGAGCACGATCGCCGAGGGCTTTGCGCCGGCGCTGTTCGGCAAGCAGGCGGCAGAGATATTCCGCGACCTCAGCGCGGTGAGGATTCTCGCCGCCGGCACCAGCTATTACGCTGGCCTAACCGCCAAGTACTGGATTGAGAGCTTCGCCAAGCTGCCGGTCGGCGTGGAGATCGCCAGCGAATACCGCTACAGCGATTCGGTCGCCGACCCGCGCCAGTTGATCATCACCATCTCTCAGTCCGGCGAAACCCTGGACACGCTGGAAGCGCTCAAGCACGCCAAAGCGCTCGGCCATGGCAAGACGCTGTCCATCTGCAACGTGCAGGAAAGTGCCATCCCGCGCGCCTCGGAGCTGGTGTTCTATACCCGCGCCGGTGCCGAGATCGGCGTGGCCTCGACCAAGGCGTTCACCACGCAACTCGCGGCGCTGTTCATATTCGCCGTGACGCTCGCGCGGCAGCGCGGGTTACTGGACGAGCAGAAACTTGCCGGCTACACGGAAAGCCTGCGGCACGTGCCGGGCAGTGTGCAGCACGCGCTCAATCTCGAGCCGCAGATCGCCGAATGGTCAAAAGCCTTCGCGCCGAAACAGCACGCCCTGTTCCTGGGCCGCGGCATTCATTACCCGATCGCGCTGGAAGGCGCGCTCAAGCTCAAGGAAATCT
>JAGXAZ010000114.1 GCA_018971365.1 Gammaproteobacteria bacterium
GCGGTTTATCGGGATCGACCAGCGTGCGCGTCTCGCCCTCGGGCATCCAGGTGCTCGCAGGTTCCACGCAGCAAATGACGGCCACCGCCAGCGATGGCGGCACGATATTCACCTGGCAGGTGAACGGCACGACCGGCGGCAGCGCCACAGTCGGCACCATTTCCACCAGTGGGCTGTACACCGCCCCCAGCCTTCCGCCCAGTGGTGGAACGGTAACCATCGGCGCCATCGAACAGGGCATGAGCGGCGCCACCGGGTCGGCCACACTCAATATCGGCTATTCCAATGCATCACTGCAAAATGGGTATGTGTTTACCCTGAGCGGGAGCAATCAAGCCGTACCCTGGTTCGCAATCGGGGAATTCACGGCCAACGGTGCCGGCCAGATAAGTTCCGGCATGCAGGATGTCAATAACGGTACGGCGGTTCAGACCAAGGCCGCATTTACGGGCAGCTACAGCATCAATCCGGACGGCAGCGGCCAACTCGTGCTGGGCAATCTGAATTTCGCACTGTCAATGCAGGCGAACGGTGGGGCTTTCCTCGTGAGCACCAGCAGTGGCACGGTGCTTACCGGTTCGCTTTCAATTCAGGATCCCGCAGCCGGCAGCGTTACGGCGCTCAACGCGCCACTGGTTCTGGATGCCGGCGGCCAGACCGGTGCTCAGGGTTTCAGCCAGCAGGCACTGATATCGACTGCAAGCGGCACAAGCATTTCCGGCTACGAGGACGTCAATGGATCCGCGCCGCTGACCCGTGCCTTGTTTACCGGAGCTTATGCCTTCGATGGCAACAACCACGGCAGCTTGACCATCAGCGACACCAACGGCAACCACGCCTACAGTTTCTACGTGACATCGGCATCGGATTTTGTATTGCTGTCCACCAATCCCGCCGTGACGGCTTCGGGGAATATTACTGCGCAAACGCCGGAGGCCTACACGAGCGCATTCCTGAACGGGCCGTACGTGTTCGTGATCAACGGCAACAGCGCCACGCAGGGCTACGCGCAGGCCGGCCAGTTCAATCCCAACGGCTTGGGAGGCCTCGGCACCGTGACCACCGACATCAACATGCCGGGCAATATTCTGACCGACTTGAGCATTACCGGCGCCTACACCTTCGATGCCGGCGTGAACGGCCGCGGCACGCTGACACTCACCAACCCGGGAACCGCGGCACCGAAGAACTTCGTGTTCTACATGCTGTCGCCGCAATTGGCCGAGTTCATTACCACCAATACCAGCATCGCCGCGGGCGGTTACATCGTGATGCAACGCCCGGGCAGTACCTTCAATAATTCCTCGCTCAACGGCGCCTATGGTTTTGCCTTAGGTGGCATCGCCGCGGGCACGACGAACCTGTCCGCGGCTTTGGGCGCGCTCACTCTGGACGGCAACGGCAACCTCGGCGGCCAGATGCTCCAGAACCTGAACGGCCGCGTGTCAACCATGCTGTCGCTGAACGGCAGTTACACGCTGAACGCCATACGGGGAACGGCCACTATCACCAGCAGCGGCGGCGGCAGTTCGCCGTTTGCGATCTATCCCGTCAACTCCAATCTGTTTTTCCTGATCGGTACCAACGCCGCCAGCCCCTATTTCGGTACCGCTACGAACCAGAATTGACTGCGCTCAACGTACGCAGACTTTCCGGCGTACCGGGATCATGCCAGCGACCGGAGTACAGTTCCCCGCTCACCCGTCCCGCGCGCATGGCGCGTTGCCACCAAGGCAGCATGGGGAATGGCCCCGGTTGGCATTCCTTGAAGAATTCCGCGCGGTGCACGCCGATACCCGCATACGTGAGTCGCGGTGCACCATCCGCCTGTAGCCGACCATGAGTATCCAGGACAAAGTCCCCGTCCCGATGATGCGGCGGATTCGGCACCATCACCAGATGTGCCAGATCGTCGCGCGCCAACGCGGTCTTCAGACCGCCGAACGGGAAATTCGTGTAGATGTCGGCACTGACCACCAGGAACGGTTCGGCACCGAGCAACGGCAATGCCTTGAGGATGCCGCCGCCGGTTTCCAGCGCGCCGCCCGGCTCTTCGGAATACTGGATATGTACGCCGTAGCGTGCACCGTTGCCCAGGCGTTGCTTGATCTTGTCCCCCAGCCAGGCGAGGTTCATGACGACTTCGGTAAATCCGTCCGCGGACAGGCGATAAAGATGATGCTCAATCAACGGTCGGCCCTGCACCTCGATCAGGGGCTTGGGCACGGTGTCGGTCAGCGGCCGCAAGCGTTCGCCCCTGCCCGCGGCGAGCAGCATCACTTTCAACTGACCAACGCTCCGATTTGAGCGCGCTTTCCCACGGTCTCCAGCAATCTCAGTAACGGCGTAAATTCGCGGTAGCGTGCGCCGGTTTCGCACACGTAATTCAGGAAGCGCTTTGTATCCTTGAGGTAATCCGGCTTGCCGTCACGATAGTTGAGACGCGCAAAAATTCCCAGCACCTTGAAGTGCCGTTGCATGCCCATCCAGTCACAGGCGCGCGCGAATTCGCTGAACTCCGGCAACGGCAAGCCCGCGCTCCGCGCCTGCTGCCAATACTGCCGCCGCCAGCGCTCGATCTGCTCAGCACTCCAGGAAATGAATGCATCCTTGAACAGCGTCGCAACATCGTAAGTAATAGGCCCGTACAGGGCATCCTGAAAATCCAGCACTCCCGGGTTGGGCGTGCTCACCATCAGATTGCGGGGCATGTAGTCGCGGTGCACGAAGACCCGGGCCTGTGCCAGCGCGCTGTCCTCCAGCAATGCGAAAACGGCGTCCAGTTGCGCCTGCCCGGCGGCATCCAGTGTAACGCCCAGATGACGCGACAGGTACCACTCCGGAAACAGATTCAACTCACGGCGCAGCAGCGCACGCTCGTACTCCGGCAGCACGTCCGGGCGGCTGGAGATTTGCCAGCGAACCAGCGCGCTGATGGCATCCGCAAACAACGCATCGGCGTTACCGCGTTGCAATGCGTCCAGATAGCATTGCTGGCCGAGATCGCTGAGCAGCAAAAATCCACGCGCCAAATCCTGAGCCAGTACCTGTGGCGCGTGCAGGCCGGCCGCCTTGAGCAAACCCGCCACCTTCACGTACGGCCGGCAATCCTCGTGCGCGGGCGGCGCATCCATGACCACGAAGGACCGGTCGCCATGCTGCACGCGGAAATAGCGGCGGAAACTCGCGTCCGCCGGCAGAGCCTGCAGCGCGACCCCCGCAAGTTGCAGAGCATCTGCGGTCCAGGCTTGCAACTCCCGAAACCTGTCCGACATGCAGTGACTCCCGAGTTTGAACCCTTCAATAAAGTGTGCGATTGTACCGCGTGTCGCCCACCGCTCCGGGAGTTTGCAGGTGAATGTGAGCCGCGCGCTGGTCATCGCCGCCGCCCTGTTCGCCCGCACGCCGCTGTTTGCCGCTAACCCTCCCGGCACCATCGGTTACAACCAGTGGGCGAGCTGCCCGATTCCCGCTACTGCGGCTTCCACGCGCACACCCGCAGCGGCCGCGACCACCGCCAATCCGCCGACGCACGTGAGCGCCGAGCATCTTGCCGGCTACGTGCATGGCGAATCTTTGCTCAGCGGCAACGTTCAGGCAACGCAAGGCAACAAGCAGATGTCCGCTGAGCGGATGCAATACAACAGCAACACCGGCGACACGCATGCCAGTGGCGACGTGCGTTTCACCTCGTCCAATCTTGAATTGCGCGGCCCGTCGGCGGATTACAACTTCAACAATTCCAGCGGCATGTTCAATGACGCACGATTCAGCTTGCCGCAGCGCCACGGCCGTGGCACGGCCAAATTGCTGAAGGCGCTCGATCCGGATCATGATCTGCTGACGGATGTGCACTACACCACCTGCCCGGTGGGCCACCGCGACTGGATGCTGAATGCTCCGGACCTGGAGTTGGACCAGGCAACCAACACCGGTGTCGGCCACAACGTCACCATTGATTTCTTCGGTGTGCCGATCTTCTGGACGCCCTACATCAATTTTCCCCTGAACGACGCGCGCAAGTCCGGCTTCCTGGATCCGTCATTCGGCTTTTCCACGTTCACCGGTACCGACCTGAGCACGCCGTATTACTTCAATCTGGCGCCCAACTACGATGCCACCTTCGCGCCGCGCATCATCAGCAAGCGTGGCGTGGACCTGGGCGGGGAATTCCGCTGGCTCACGTTCGGCGGCAGCCGGGGACAGATCGATGCCACCTTCCTGCCGCACGACAAGCTCGCCGACCGCGAACGCGGTTTGTTGAATTTTTCCGAGAATACGCCGCTCGCGCTCGGCTGGAATTTCAACACTGCCTACAACTGGGTGTCGGACAATCTGTATTTCCAGGACCTGGGTGACAGCCTCGCGACCATTGCCACCACCACGCAGGAGCGTCACGTGGCGGTGAGTTTCGGCCTGCCCACGTCGGGCTGGACTTTCCTCACCCAGCTGCAGGAATGGCAGATCGTGGACCCGACGGTTCCCGCGAGCAGTTATCCGTACAAGCGGCTGCCGCAATCGTTGCTCGCCTGGCAGAGCAGCCCGGACCTGGGAGCCGCGCAATTTTCCCTGTACAGCGAATTCGACCAGTTCCAGCAGGATGGGCGCATCGGTGCCGCGCGCCTCGATCTCAAACCGAGCGCCAGTTACACCTTCGGCGGCGCCGGCGGGTACTTCACACCCACGGCCGCACTGCGCCTCACCGAGTACGATTTCAACCAGAATGTCCCTGCCGGCATGCAGACGAATCTCGCGCGCGTCACCCCGATTCTGAGTCTCGACGGCGGCCTGTTTTTTCAGCGCACCATCGGCAGCCGCTTTCTGCAGACCCTGGAACCCAGACTGTTTTACCTGTATGTGCCTTACCGCGACCAGAGCCAGATTCCCTTGTTCGACACCATCCAGCCGCAGTTCAGCTTTCTGCAATTGTTCACCGACAACAGCTTCTACGGCGCGGACCGGCAGGCAGATGCCAACCAGTTGACCTATGCGCTGACCAGCCGCCTGCTGGATGCCGACGACGGCTCGGAACTGCTGGAAGCCAACCTCGGCCAGATCCGCTACTTCAGCAACCGCAACGTGCAACTGCCCGGCGTGGCGCCGCAAACCAATCTGCTCTCCGACGTGGTGGGCGATCTCACCCTGAACCTGAGCGACCACTGGTCCACCAGCTACGGCCAGCAATGGAATCCCACCACCCGCCAGACCGATCTCGCGTCCGTAGGTGTCCAGTACCACCCGGCGTTCCATCAGGTGCTCAACCTGGCCTACCGCTACAACCGCCAGCTCGACATGAAGCAGACCGACGTCTCGTTCGCCTGGCCGCTCGGCCAGCACTGGAGCGTCGTCGGGCGCTGGAACTATGACGTGCAGAACCGGCTTACGCTGGAAAGTTTCGCCGGCTTCGAATACGACAGCTGCTGCTGGGCCTTCCAGGTGGTGCACCGCCGCTACATCACCCAGACCGGTCAGGCCAACACCGCAATTTTCTTCCAGTTGCAGCTCAAGGGCTTGACCAGCATCGGCCGACACCTCGAGGACTTTCTGCAAAATGGTATCCTAGGTTATTCGGACACCTCTTCCACGCAGTAATTCAGGTCAGTTTTCCATGTACACAGCCGCGCGTTTCCTGGCCGTCACCCTGGCCGCCGTAACCTTGTTGGCACAAGGTTGTGCATCCCAGTCATCCAAACCCAACCCGAACGTCAGCGCCACCGCGGTGATGAACAAGGCGCCGGCCCAGGCCACGGCCGTGGCTGCGGCCATTGCCAAAGCCGAGCACACCGGGGTTTTGCTCGACCGCGTGGTGGCGGTAGTCAACGACCAGGTGATCCTACGCAGCGAACTGGATCAGCGCGTCGCGGAAATAACCCGCCAGATTCAGGCCGAAGGCACTGCGTTGCCGCCGGCGGACGTGCTGCGCAAGCAGGTGCTGGACCAGATGGTCATGACGCGGCTGGAACTGCAGATGGCGGACAACAAGGGTATCAGCGTGAGCGACGACACCGTCAACCAGAATCTCAGCCGCATCGCGGAACGCAACGGCCTGACGCTGGCGCAGTTGCCGGCCAAGCTGCAGGAACAAGGCATAAGTTACACCGACTTCCGCAAGGACCTGCGTGATCAGTTGATCATCCATCAACTGGAGCAACAGGTGGTCAACGACCAGATGCACATCACCCCGCGCGAGGTGCAGGCGCAGCTTGAAGCCGATGCCGCCAACGGCGGTGCCGACAATCAATACCATTTGTCCCAGATCCTGATTGCCCTACCCGCCGATCCCACGCCGGAACAGGCGGCCGCAGCCCGCAAAAAGGCCGAGGACATTTACCAGAAGCTCAAGCATGGTGCGGATTTTGCCGCCACCGCGGTGGAATTCTCCCAGGGACAGCAGGCGCTCAAGGGCGGGGATCTCGGCTGGCGCAAGGGCTCGGAACTGCCCACGATCTTCGCCGATGCCGTGCGCCAGATGAAACCCGGCGACATCA
>JAGXAZ010000115.1 GCA_018971365.1 Gammaproteobacteria bacterium
GGTGACAAGTCGGCCTTCGATGTACTGGTGCGAAAGTATCAGCACAAGATCGTCAAGCTGGTCACGCGCTACGTGCACGACAGTAGCGAGGCATTGGATGTATCGCAGGAAGCTTTCATCAAGGCGTACCGGGCGATCCCGGGGTTCCGCGGCGACAGCGCGTTTTATACCTGGCTGTACCGCATTGCCATCAACACCGCCAAGAATTACCTGGTGGCGGAGAACCGCCGCCCGCTGGATCGCGGAGTGAACCTGCAGGATCCCGAGCAGTATGAGATGCACGCACACCTGCGCGACCTGGATACCCCCGAACGTCTGCTGCTCACCGAAGAGATCCAGCACACCGTGGAGGCGGCCATCCGGGAATTACCCGAGGACCTGCGCACCGCGATCATCCTGCGCGAGATTGACGGCATGAGTTATGAGGACATTGCCCAAGCCATGTCCTGTCCGGTGGGCACGGTACGCTCGCGCATCTTCCGGGCGCGCGAGGCGATCGACGGCAAACTGCGGTCCTTGCTGGATTGAACGGGAGCAATTGAAGACATGACGGAAAGACTGCGCGGACAGGTTTCAGCTCTGGCGGACAACGAGCTTCCCGAGAGTGAGCACGAACTGCTGCTGCGGCGCTTTGCGACCGAGGGTTATCTGCGGCACTGCTGGGAGCGTTACCATCTGATCGGCGAAGCCATGCGCAAGAGTCTGCCGCAGGTGGACACTCGTGGATTTGCGGATCGCATCATGCAGGCGCTCGCCGGGGAAGCGACCGCGCCTGAACTGCGCAAGCTGCGCCGCATTCCGGCCCTGCGCGTTGCCGCCAGTGTGACGGCGGCGGTGTGCGTGGCGGTGGTGGCGCTGGCGGTCACCCGCTTTGGCGGCAGCCCCGGTCACCTGGCTGCAGCGCCCGCGGAGATCGTGCCGCCGGTATCGGCGCTGCGGACTACGCCGGTGGGCTATGGCGCGGTGAGCGCGGCCTGGAACGGCAACACGCCGGAAGTCCAGGCGGAACTCAACAACTACATCATCAATCACACCGAGACCAGTGCGGCACTTGGCCGGCCGGATCCCCTGCCTTACTTTTACATCACTACGTATAACGTCAACCGGACAGCGCCCGGCGCCACGCGGGCCGGCGTGCTGCAGATACCGCCGCGCCGGCGATGACCGTCGGGCCGCGGCTGGCGATCACACTGCTGATGTGCGGGCTGCTGGCTCCGGCAGCCCAGGCAGACGCCCACTCCGGGCCCGGTTCCAGTCCCCAAGTCTGGCTGCAGCGCATGAATCTGGCACTGCGTGACCGCAATTACACCGGCACGTTCGTGTATGTTCACGCGGACCATCTGGAAAGCATGCGCATCTTTCACCGCGCCGATGCCCAAGGCGGCATCGAGCGCCTGGTGTCGTTGACCGGACCTCCGAGCGAGGTGATTCGCGATCATCACAGCGTCAAGTGCATACTGCCCGAGAGCCGCATGGTGTTGGTGGAGCGCCGTTATGCGGCCGAGCGTTTTCCCGCGGCCCTGCCGGCCAGCATCTCGGCGGCGCGGCTTGCGGCGAATTACGATTTCAAGGACCTCGGGGACGGCCGGATTGCCGGGTATCGCAGCAAGATCATCGGTATCCTGCCGCGCGACCAGTACCGCTATGGTTACCGGCTGTGGCTGGATGCGCACACCGGGATGCTGCTGCGCTCCGATCTTTTGAACGCTGACGGACACACCGTGGAACGCGTGATGTTCACGATGCTGCAATATCACAAGTCCATTCCTGACAAGGAGCTGCAAGCCACGGAGATTGGCCGCGGGTTTGTGTGGAATATCCAGGGGGACAGCGAAAAGCTCTCGCCTGCCGAAACCCGCGTAAGCTGGCGCGCCACAAAACTGCCGCCCGGATTTGTGCTGTCGTTGACCGATGTACAGCGCGTTGCCGGTGTGGAACAGCCGGTGCGTCACCTGGTGTTCAGCGATGGGCTGGCGTCGGTGTCGGTATTCGCGGAAGCGGCAGGCGCGAGCCACAACGCGCTGATCGGTCCGTCGCAGATGGGCGCCGTCAACGCATTCGGGCGCCAGGTGGGGGATCACCACCTCACCGTGGTGGGCGCGGTGCCGGCGGCCACCGTGCGGCTGATTGCTAACTCCATGCGGCTGGTGCCGTCACCGTAACCCGCGCCTGGGGCGCTTGCAGGCGACCAACGCTTGCTCGAAAATGAGCGCGTGCGTCACATTTTCCGGCTGATTCCCTGGGTGCTGGCTTTGGCCGCGTTGCCGGCGCGCGCGACGCTGGCCGCGGATCTGCCGGACTTCGCAGCGGTGGTTAGCAGGGTATCCGCAGTCGTGGTCAATGTCAGCGCGGTACAGCCGGCGGGCGCACTGGCCGGAGACCAGGCTGCCGGCGGTGCAGATGACGATGCTGCCGATTCCTACTCCGACTGGTATCGGCGCTATTTCGGCTCCGCGCCGGACGACGATACGGACACCGATGCCGCCGCCACCGAATCGCTGGGCTCGGGTTTCATCATTTCGAAAGACGGGGAAATTCTCACTAATTATCACGTGGTGGCGCGGGCGCAAAGCATTCGCGTGAAGCTTAACGACCGGCGGGTACTGCCCGCGCGCATTGTGGGCGTGGATCGGCAAAGCGACCTCGCCTTGCTCAGGATTCATGCCGACCATTTGACCGCGGCCAGCATCAGCACCCAACCGGTGCGCGTGGGCCAGTGGGTGCTGGCTATCGGTTCACCCTTCGGCTTCGACCATTCGGTCACCGCGGGGATCGTCAGCGCCGAAGGTCGCAGCATCGGCGGTGAGCAATACGTACCTTACATCCAGACCGACGTGCCCATCAATCCCGGTAATTCCGGCGGACCGCTGTTCAACCTGCAGGGTCAGGTAGTGGGCATCAATGCGGAGATTTACAGCGGCACCGGTGGTTATCAGGGTGTGTCATTTGCGATTCCCATGACTCTGGCGATGCAGGTCGTGCGCCAGTTGCGCGCGTACGGGCATGTTACGCGCGGCTGGTTGGGCGTGAGTATCGCGGATGTGGACACGAACCTGGCGCGCAAACTGAATTTGCCGCGTCCGGAGGGTGCGCTGGTGCGCAGCGTGACGCCGGCGAGTCCGGCCGCACGTGCCGGCATTCGGGCCGGCGACGTGATTTTGAATTACGACGGCATGGACATCGTGAGCTCGGAAAGCCTGCCGCCGCTGGTCGGCAGTACCGCCGTGGGTCATGACACGATCGTGACCGTATTGCGCGGCGAGCATATGGACAAGCTGCAGGTGCGGGTGGGCCAACTGCCGGCCGACACGGCCGGAGCCGGCGGCGCGAGCGAGCGCACCGCTGGCCGGAGATTCGACGCCTTGGGCCTGGCCACGCGTGCATTGACGCGCGATGAACGCAATCAGTTCCGGGTCGCGCAAGGCGGAGTCGTGGTCGAGCAAGTCGGACCGGGTGCCGCGCAGGCGGCCGGTGTCAGATCCGGTGACGTGGTGCTGATGCTCGGCGGCACGCCGGTGACCGGTCCCGGCCAGATTCAGCATCTGGAAAAGCAGTTGCCCGACCGGCTGGTTCCAATGCTCGTGCGGCGGCCCGACCAGACCCTGTTTCTCGCCGTGCGGGCCGGCAACACATGAGCCGTCCGCTGACGCTCTATTACCGCAATGGTTGTCACCTGTGCGAGCAGATGCTCGCGGAGCTGCACGGACTGTATGGCGAGGATTGCCCGGTGGCCCTGGTGGACGTGGACAGCGAGGCGCAATTGCGCGCGCGCTTTGGTCTGCAGGTTCCGGTGCTCATGGGGGGAGAACAGATACTGGGGAGCGGGCGTTTGGACCTCGCGCGCCTGGAAGAATATCTGGGCGGAAAGTGAGGGCCGGAATTCCACTGCCGGTATAATGGCCGCAGTTTGCAGCCGCCCCCGGACCGCTCGGCGCTGCCCGGGGCGCGGGAAATTCCATAGCCACAAGCCGGTCATGCACTTCCCGCTCCCTTAGTTTCAACAAACCCAACGGCGCACCTATATTTCTTGTGGACCAGCAGCATCTCCGCAACTTTTCCATCATCGCGCACATTGATCACGGCAAATCCACGCTCGCCGACCGCTTTATCCAGATCTGCGGCGGCCTGACGGAGCGCGAGATGCAGGATCAGGTGCTGGATTCCAATCCCATTGAACGCGAGCGCGGCATCACCATCAAGGCCCAGAGCGTGTCGTTGCAGTATGCCGCCCGCGACGGCCAGACCTACCAGCTGAATTTCATCGATACGCCGGGACACGTGGATTTTTCCTACGAAGTCTCGCGCTCGCTGGCAGCCTGCGAAGGTGCTTTGCTGGTGGTGGACGCGTCCCAGGGGGTGGAGGCGCAGAGCGTGGCCAATTGTTATACCGCGCTCGAGCAGGGGCTCGAAGTAGTGCCGGTGATCAACAAGATTGACCTGCCGAACGCCGAGCCGGAAAAAGTCGGCCGCGAAATCGAGGACATCATCGGCATCGAGGCGCGCAATGCCGTGCGCGTGAGCGCCAAAACCGGCGCCGGCGTGCCGGAATTGCTGGAAGAGCTGGTACGGCGCATCCCCGCACCGGCCGGAAATCCGCAGGCCCCGGTGCAGGCGCTCATCATTGATTCCTGGTTCGACAATTTTGTGGGCGTGGTGTCGCTGGTGCGCATCGTCAACGGCAGCCTGCGGCCGCGCCAGAAGTTGCTGGTCATGTCCACGGGGCGTACGCACGAGGTGGATCGCGTCGGGATCTTTACCCCGAAGCTGCAGGACCGCGAGCGTCTGACGACCGGCGAGGTGGGTTATGTGATCGCGGGCATCAAGGAAATTGACGGCGCGCCCGTGGGCGACACACTCACCGATGCCACGCGGCCGTGTGCGGTGCCCCTGCCGGGTTTCAAACAGGTGCAACCGCGGGTATTTGCCGGCATGTACCCGGTGCGCTCGGACGACTATGAGGCGTTTCGTGAGGCGCTGAGAAAACTCAGACTCAACGATTCTTCATTGCATTTCGAACCGGAAACCTCCACCGCCCTGGGTTTTGGCTTCCGCTGCGGATTCCTCGGCCTGCTGCACATGGATATCGTGCAGGAACGTCTGGAGCGCGAATACCACCTGGCGCTGATCACAACCGCACCTACGGTGGTGTACGAAGTACTGACCACCGGCGGTGACACGCTGTATGTGGACAACCCTGCAAAGCTGCCGCCGGTGGATCGCATGCGCGAGATCCGCGAGCCGGTGATCACCGCCAATGTTCTCACGCCGCAGCAATATATCGGCGCCATCATCACCCTGTGCATTGAAAAGCGCGGGGTGCAGAAGAAAATGGTGTATCACGGCTCGCAGGTGATTCTGACTTGGGAGCTGCCGATGAATGAAGTAGTCATGGATTTCTTCGACCGGCTGAAATCCGTGAGTCGCGGTTACGCATCCTTCGACTACAGTTTCACGCGTTTTCAGGCCGCACCGCTGGTGAAGCTGGATCTGCTCATCAATGGCGAGCGCGTGGACGCGCTCTCAAGCATCGTGCACAAGGACCATGCCTACGTACGCGGCCGCGAACTCTGTGAGAAGATGCAGGAACTGATTCCGCGCCAGATGTTCGAAGTGGCGGTGCAGGCCGCCATTGGCTCGCACATCATTGCACGTACCACCGTCAAAGCGCTGCGCAAGAACGTCACCGCCAAGTGTTATGGCGGCGACGTCACCCGCAAGCGCAAGCTGCTGGAGAAGCAGAAAGAGGGCAAGAAGCGCATGAAGCAGATTGGCACGGTGGAGATACCGCAGGAGGCCTTTCTCGCGGTGCTGCACATCGGCAAGAAATGAACATCAACAACCTTTTGCACTGAGAGACCACCCATGGATTTCGACCTCGAGACCATTCTGACCGCGCTCACCGTCATATCCGGCCTGATCTGGCTGGTGGATGCGCTGGTGTTTGCGCGCCCGCGTCGTCGCCGGCAGCAGGCGCAGGCGGCACCCGTGGCCGGGGCGCCGCAGCCCAGGAAGCGCCGCGACCCTGTGGTGGTGGACTACGCAAAGTCGTTTTTCCCGGTACTGCTGGCGGTACTGCTGCTGCGCAGCTTCGTGGTGGAGCCCTTCCACATTCCGTCATCCTCCATGGTGCCGACGCTGCTGGTGGGCGATTTCATCCTGGTCAACAAGTTCGATTACGGACTGCGTCTGCCGGTGATTCACACGCGCATTGTTCCCATCGGTGAGCCGCGACGCGGCGACGTGGTGGTGTTCCATTATCCGGAAAATTCAGCGCGCCGCTATTGTCAAAGCCATCCGCTATGTGCGGACACAGGCAGCATGCGCGAGGTCGAGGCCTCCGCCGGCACCGATTACATCAAGCGCGTCATCGGCCTGCCGGGCGACCATATTGCCTATCGTGACGGCGTGCTGTACATCAATGGCGTGGC
>JAGXAZ010000009.1 GCA_018971365.1 Gammaproteobacteria bacterium
TGTCAAGCTGCAGTCCAACGATGAACAGACCACGGGGGAACTCAACTGGTCATTGGCGGACGGCGGCTATCTGAATATGCACTCGCGCATCGCGCATGCGCCGAGCTACGCGCTGAGCGGCAATATCCGGGGCGAACTGCACGATTTTCAGTTGATTCCCGCGCTGGTGCCGGCGGTCGGCGCGGTGAACGGCAAGCTCGACGTCAATCTGGTGCTGAGCGGCACGCCCTCCGATCCCTTGTTTGACGGCAGCGCCGTGCTCAGCGCCGGCGAGTTGAGCGTGCCGCGCTATGGCCTGCACATCACCGACATCCTGCTCAGTCTCAAGGGCGATGGCAGCCATTTGACGCTCGATGGCAGCGCGCGTTCCGGCGACGGTACGCTTGCCTGGACGAGCAGTGCCACGCGCAGCGCCAACCACTGGCAGGCCCAGGGCAAACTGACGGGCGAAAATTTCCGCGCGGTGAACACGCCGGAAGCACAAGTGGCGGTGTCGCCGGCCCTGGACCTCAAGCTCGACAATTACGATGTTTGGCTGAACGGTGACGTCACGCTGCCAAGCGCGAAAATCCAGCCACGCGACCTCAGCCAGACCGCGAGCGTGTCTCCGGACCAGGTCATCGTGGGTGCAAAAACTCCGCCGCCGGGCAAATGGCGCGTGCACGCCAAGGTGCGCGCCATCATGGGACAAGATGTTCGATTTGACGGATTCGGGCTCACTGGTCGCATCGCCGGCAGCGTGCAGGCGGTGGACGAACCCGACCACCCCACCACCGGCAGCGGCACGCTCGAAATCCTGGGCGGGAAATTCACGGCCTACGGCCAAAAGCTCAATATCGAACGCGGCCGGCTGCTGTTCAGCGGCGGAACGATTGGCAATCCGGCACTCGACATCCGCGCCGTCCGCCCGCCGGCACATCCGGTGACGGTGGCGCCCGGCGCCAGCGAACAGAAAGTCGGCGTCATCGTGCGCGGCAGCCTGCAGCATCCCAAAGTGTCGCTGTTTGCGCAGCCGCCGCTGCCGCAGTCGCAGATGCTGGCGTATCTGATCACCGGCCAGACCGGTGTCAACCAGAATCTCTCGCCGCTGATCGGCGCGCCGCCCACTACCGCGTCGGACATCACCCAGATCACCGGCGGGCAACTGCTGGCGTCGGAGCTTGGCCAGCAGATCGGGGTGCAGGACGTGAGCGTGCAGAATGTGACGCTTGCCAACGGCGGCAGCGCGCCCGCCATGTTCCTCGGCAAATACCTGTCGCCGCGGCTGTACATCAGCTACGGTACGGTATTCGGCCAACCGTTCAACACGCTGCGCCTGCAGTACACGCTGGGTGCGCGCTGGATGCTCCAAGCCGAGACCGGCTTCGCGAGCGGCGCGGATTTGATATACAGCATCGAGCGCTGACATGCATCAACGACCGGTGCTGCTGGGAATAACGGCCGCGTGGCTGTGTCTGGCGCCAGTCGCGGCGTTGGCCGCGAACGAATCCGGCTGGTTCGCGAGTCTGGGGGCATTCGATCCCAAGGCCTCGACCAACATCCGCCTGGATGCGCCGCAGGGGCCGTCCGGCACCAATCTGCACCTGGAGACCGACCTTAATTTGCCGCAGCGGCGCGTGGTGCCGCAGGTGGCGCTCGGTTACCGCTTTGACCGGCGCTCCTCGCTGGAATTCAATTTCTTCGATCTGCGGCGCAGCGGCAGCCGCGTGATTGACGAGAACATCACCTACGGCGGCGTGAACTATGCGCTCAACACCACGGTCAGCACCTTTTCCGACGTGCGCACCGACTCCCTGCAGTATCGCTATGCCATCGTGGCGGATTATCCCTGGTCTTTGAGCGTCACCGCAGGGGTGCACGCCACGCATTTCACCATTGGTTTGTCGGACCTGAACAACGGCGTGTCCGAATCTGCGGATGCTCAGACGCCCTTGCCGGTGGTGGGTCTGCGCGGCCTGTACGATCTGCACGGCTGGCAGTTCCGTTTGGAAGCCGCGTATTTCAAAATGACGGTAAATGGCATCCGCGGCCATTTGAACCGATATACGCTGTCGGCAGCGCATCCGCTCACCGACGGCCTGTCGCTGGAGCTCGGCTACACCTCTTACGTACTGGCACTACGGGCCGAGCGTTCCGATCTTACCGGTATGATGCGTTTTGCCTACCAGGGACCGTTTTTGAACCTGTGTTACGGTTGCCAGACGCCACTGGTTGACAGTGACACACCCTAAAAGCAACGGACAAAATGAAGATTGGCGACAAATCCCCCCGCGCGGCTGGCGCGCTTCCCCCCTTTTGCAAAAGGGGGCTAGGGGAGATTTCCGGCGTGCTGAACGGACGTCACCGCACATTTCGTTACACGATCTAAGCGCCCGAACACCGAACATGCAAACCGCCTTGCATTTGTCCATGTGGCACGCCGTATTGGGCGGCGCGCTGCTCGCCATCAGCATCGCGGCGCCGCCCGGGCCGGTCACGACCATCATGGCGAATTCCTCCATGCGCGGGCGGATGCGGGAATCGCTGCTCACGGCCGGCGGCGCGATCGCGGGAGACGTCGTTTGGCTGGCGCTGGCCATCATCGGCACCGTGGCATTTCTGAATCAGCGCCCGCGCGTGGTCGGCGTGCTGGGTATCGCAGGAGCACTGCTGTTGTTGTGGATGGCCTGGCGCACGTGGCGAACACGGCATGCAGACATGCAGGCGAATGCTGCGGCCGGCTCGTGGAAGATCGGTTTATTTGCCGTGCTCACCAGCCCATTTTCGCTTGCCTGGTGGCTCGCGAACGGCACGCTGCTGTATACGGTATGGGGCTGGCCGGGAATTGTCGCGTTTTTCTGCACCGGTGCCCTGTACGCCGTGGCGTTCACCTATGCCTTCCGCTGGGTCGGACGCAAGGCGATGTCTGCCATCGTGTGGGTCGCCTACGTAAGCGTCGTGGTGCTTGCCGGTTTCGGCCTGTACGTGGGCTGGACGAGTCTGCGTTTGCTGCACGGCTGAGGCATTGTGCTTGTGTGGATTGCCAGCGCGCTTTATGCCGACTGTGTGACTGCATTCTTGCCGATCTTCATTTCGATTCTCACCTGCCCGCACTGCGGCCGGCATACCGAAGCGCAGAAGCCGACGGACGCCTGCCAGCATTTCCGGGAGTGCCCGCACTGTGGCACGCTGCTGAAACCCAAGCCCGGCGACTGCTGCGTGTTCTGCTCCTACGGGTCGGTCGCCTGTCCGCCGCAACAGCGGGCGCGCATGGTTGGAAATGAATTGTAGGAGCGGCTTTAGCCGTGACGTCACATTTGGATCGCGGCGCATATCGCCGCTCCCACAATTTGAAGGTGCTTCCGCAATCAGAAACGGAACACCAGGAAATACATCAGCAGGATGTTGACGGCGAGCAAAATGAGACCGGTGGGAATCTGCACCTTGACCACGCCGTTCTGGTCCGGCAATTCCAGGAGCGCCGCCGGTACGATGTTGAAGTTCGCGGCCATCGGCGTCATGAGCGTGCCACAGTAGCCGGAGAGCATGCCGATCGCCGCCATCACGGCGGGATCACCGCCGAGTTTGTGCACGATGAGCGGCAGGCCCACGCCTGCGACCATCACCGGGAAGGCGGCGAAGGCATTGCCCATGATCATGGTGAAGAGCGCCATGCCCACGGCGAAGGCCACGATCACCAGGAACTTGGCGTCCGCCGGAATGAAATCCGTGACCAGGCCGGAGACCACCTGACCCACGCCGGCCGCGGCGAACAGCGCGCCCAACGCCGCCAGCAGTTGCGGCAACACCGTCACCGTGCCCACGGCCGTCAGGAGCCGCCGCCCCTCGTGCAGTCCGGTGGCGAATCGCTGGCGGAACATCCACAGCGCGACGATGAACGCCACCACGACGGACAAGCCCAGGCCGACGAGCGTAGCGTTGCCGGCGGTGGCCAGGGGATGGCCGGCGATCCCGATCTTGGGGAGCACCAGCGTGCCGAGAAAAGTTACAAAAGGAATGCAGAGCGCGGGGATGAAAAGCCGATCCTTTAGGCGCATGGCACTTTGCCGGCGTTCCGGTTCGGCGGCCGTGGATACTTTGCTCATGCCGAGGTCTTTCCAACCCGTCACCAGCACCATGAGAATCACGAGGCAGCCGGTCACGAACGGCGGCAGAAGGGTACCGAACAGGAAGGTGGCGCCGTAAATTCCCCAGAACAGGGTTTTGCGGAGACGTTTGGGATTATCGCGGTCAAGGAATTCCAGCACCGCCGTCACGCCGAACAGCAGACCCGCGAGAACATAAACGTATTCCAGCCGGATCATTTGTCTTCTCCGGCATTCGGCAGACTACCGGCAACCGGAGTTTCCGGATGTTGTGCCTGCCCGGCGAACTGGCGGCGCAGCTTGCGGTCCAGCAGCATCAGGCGCACGGAGTGAATGATGAATACCGCAACGGCTGTGGGAATCGCCCACAGCGCGATGTGCAGCGGGGTGAGATGAATGCCGTACGCGTCCAGCACGCCCTTGATGAGCAGCACCGAGCCCATGGCGAGGAAAATATCCTCGCCGAAAAACACGCCGACGTTGTCCACGGCGGCGGCGTGGGCGCGGATCAGATATCGGGCCTTGTCCGGCAGCGCGCCGAAACGCGCTTCCGCCGCGGCTTCCGCCATGGGTGCGATCAGCGGGCGCACCATCTGCGCCTGCCCGCCGAGCGACGTGAGGCCGATGGTGGCGGTGAGCTGGCGGATGGCGAGATACAGGAGCAGCACGCGGCCGGTGGTGGCGCTCCGGATGCGTGAAATCAGTTCCTGCGCGCGCTCCTTGAGGCCGCCGCGCTCCAGCAGGCCGATTACCGGCAGGGTAAGCCACACCAAGCCCATGTAGCGGTTTTCGGTAAAGGCGCGGCCGAATTCGCTGACGATGGCCACCGGATGCAGGCCGCCGGCAAAACCCGTGGCGATGCCCGCCACCGTCACCACCAGCAGCGGGTTCACCTTGAGCGCGAAGCCGACGATGACCACCAGGACGCCGATCAGCGTGAGCAAGTGCGGCATGCGGTTGTGCTCCGAATTGGCACGAACAATGGCCGCGCCATTCTAACGGGCCACCGCGCTTCATGCGTTAGGCGGCGATGCTTAACTTTTAGTCTGAAGCTTCAATGGCCTTCGGGTATCATTATGTGGGAGCGGCGGTCTCCGCCGCGAAATGCAGGAATCGCGGCGAATATCGCCGCTCCCACGCAGAAGTTGGTCGCTCCCGGTATATTGTCGTGGCTAACCTTCTCCTGCAGGCTGACGGCCAGCCTATTCAAGATGGAGAGCAATTTGAAGTCCCTGAATCCCCTGGACCTCTACAACATCCACGGCCTGTTGACCGAAGAAGAGCGCCTGGCGCAGGCGAGCGTCGCGCGCTTCGTGGATGAGAAGGTGCTGCCCATCATCGGCAAGGCCTTTGAAGACGCGCGTTTTCCGCAAGAGCTGATTCCCGAGATTGCTGCGCTGGGGCTGCTCGGCAGCTCCATTCACGGTTATGAATGCGCGGGGCTGAACGGCGTGGCCTACGGGCTCATCTGCCAAGAGCTGGAGCGCGGCGATTCGGGCCTGCGCAGCTTTGCGTCGGTGCAGTCGTCGCTCGTCATGTATCCGATTTTCAGCTACGGCTCCGAAGAGCAGAAACAGCGCTGGCTGCCGGCCATGGCCCGCGGCGAGAAGATCGGCTGCTTCGGACTGACCGAGCCGCACGGCGGCTCCGACCCATCCAACATGAAGACCCACGCCAAAAAGCAGGACGGCGACTGGGTGCTGAACGGCGCCAAGATGTGGATCACCAATGGCACGATTGCGGACGTGGCGCTGGTGTGGGCGCAGACCGATGACGGCATCCGCGGATTTCTGGTGGAGAAGGGGTCGAAGGGTTTCGACGCGCCGGAAGTGCATCACAAGATGTCGCTGCGCGCCTCCGTGACTTCGGCGCTGTATTTCGACAACGTGCGTGTGCCGGAAGCCAGCGTGCTGCCGAAGGTAAAGGGGCTCAAAGGTCCGTTGTCCTGTCTGATGCAGGCGCGCTACGGCATCGCCTGGGGCGCCATCGGCGCGGCGCAGGCGTGCCTCAAGGAAGTGCTGGAATACACCAAAACCCGAGAGCTCTTCGGCCGTGCACTCAGTCATAACCAGTTGGTACAGGTGCGCATGGCCGAGATGGCGCGCAAGATCACTGGCGCACAACTCCTGGCGCTGCAGCTAGGCCGGCTCAAGGACAAGGGTGAAATGCAGCCTGCGCAGGTGTCGCTTGCCAAGTGGAACAACGTGCGCATGGCACTCGATATTGCCCGCGACGCGCGCGACCTCCTGGGCGGCGCCGGCATTACTACCGAATTCTGCCCCATCCGCCATGCGCTGAACTTGGAAAGTGTCATCACCTATGAAGGCACCGAGTCCGTACATCAACTGGTAATTGGCAAAGAAATTACCGGCGTGAATGCGTTCTGAAGAAGTGAGGAGTGAGGCGTGAAGCGTGAAGAGTTGGAAGAACTGTGATTTTATTTTTCTTGCCCCTCGTTCCTTGCCCCTCACGCCTCACTTGCGCAGCCGTAAATTAACAAAGCTACAGACAATTCCCTACTCATGAGTGACAAGCAATCCGCCACCGACTTCACCCCCGCCATCGCGCACTACACCGTTTACGGGATGTGGACTTCCGGGAACTGCTACAAGGTGCGCCTGGCGCTGGAGCAATTGGAGTTGTCTTATGCCTGGGTGGAAATAAACAGCGCTAACGGTGAAACGCGTACTCCAGAATTCCTGGCAAAGAACGCCAACGGCAAGGTACCGCTTCTAGAAACCGCATCCGGACAATTTCTGGCGGAGTCAAATGCCATCCTGGCTTATCTGGCGGAAGGCAGCCGGCTCTGGCCCGGCGACCACTGGCAGCGTGCCCAGACGTTGAAGTGGATGTTCTTTGAACAACATGGCCACGAGCGGTATGTGGCAGAGGCGCGCTTCATCATGAAGTATCTGCCGGTGGATCATCCGCGACGGCAGGAGTTGCCGCAGTTGCGCGATCGTGGATACCAAGCCCTCGGCGTCATGGAGAAGCACCTGCAGCAGCAAATGTTTTTCTCCGGTTCGGGTTATGGTGTAGCGGACATCAGCCTGTTTGCCTACACACATTGCGCCGAGGAAGGCGGGTTCGATCTGTCTGCTTACCCGGTGTTGCACGACTGGTTCGAACGAGTGCGGGCCCAGCCCGGTTTTATTGCCTTGTCGTCACGGGCTACCCGGTTCCAGATCCGCACATGAGTCAACAGTCAGTCAGCACCGGTTTTGTCCGCGCCGCCACGCGCAGCATCAATCGCGCTGAGATCGTGGATCAAAATTTCATCCGTTTCGTTCAGGAATGGAATCAATCTCCGCAACGTAAATTATCCGATCGCGATAACATCCGTGCGGGTGTGGCGCTGACGGTCGGGGATTTCAGGGAACTGTTCGAATCGCAGATGCTCTCGCGGCATCAGGATTTGGAGGCCCGCGCCATGCGCGCGCGCAACGAAGGCTTCTACACCATCGGCAGTTCCGGGCACGAGGGCAACGCGGCGGTCGGTCGCGTCACGCGCCACACCGACATCGCCTTTCTGCATTACCGCAGCGGCGCGTTCATGCAGGAGCGTGCGCGCAAGCTCGACATTGACATGGTGAACGACACCGCGCTGTCGCTGGCCGCATCCAGTGAAGACCCGATTTCCGGCGGGCGCCACAAGGTGTGGGGCTCGGTGCCCTTGTGGGTCCCGCCGCAGACTTCCACCATCGCGAGCCACCTGCCGAAAGCCGTAGGTACGGCGGTGGCCATCGCCCAGGCGCAGCGCATCGGCGCGAAGCTCCCGATCCCGGGGGACAGCATCGTGGTCTGCAGCTTCGGCGACGCCAGTGCCAACAATTCGACGGCCGTGGGTGCGATCAACGCGGCGCAGTGGACCGCATTCCAGAAACTGCCCTGCCCGATCCTGTTCGTGTGTGAGGACAATGCCATCGGCATTTCGGTGAAAACGCCGGCTGGCTGGATCGAGGCGAATTACGCCCATCGCGCGGGACTCGAATACATCGCCGCCGACGGCACCGATGTCGTGGATACCTATGCCAAAGCGCAAGCAGCAGCGGAGTACTGCCGCGCGCATCGCCATCCGGTGTTCCTGCACCTGAAACTCGTGCGCCTCCTGGGTCACGCCGGCACCGACGCGGAAACCGAATACCAGAGTGCCGCGGAATTGGAAGCCAAAGAAGCGCGCGATCCGCTGCTAGTGTCGGCGCGTATCGCGCTCGAATCGGGCGCATATTTGCCGGCCGAATTGCTCAAGGCTTACGAAGCGGCGCGCACGCGCGTGCACGAGGCCGCGCTGAAAGCCGTCAAACGGCCGAAGCTCACCACCGCCGAGCAGGTCATGGCGCCGCTCGCCCCGTATCATCCGGAAACGGTGAACAAAGAAGCGGTGCGCCCGGCTTCGAAGCAAGCGCGTCTCGCGGTTTTCGGCGGCGAAGACGCACTGCCGGAGAAGCTGCCGCCGCGGCATCTTTCGATCCAGATCAATCGCGCGCTCTTCGATCTCATGGCGAAGTATCCCGGGATGACCGTGTTCGGCGAGGACGTGGCGCAGAAAGGTGGCGTCTATACCGTGACCTCGGGCCTGTACAAGACCTTCAAGGGCCAGCGCGTGTTCAACACACTGCTGGATGAGCAGACCATACTCGGCATGGCCCAGGGCGCGGCTTACATGGGTCTGCTGCCGTTTCCGGAAATCCAGTACCTCGCCTACTTCCACAACGCCTGCGACCAGATCCGCGGCGAGGCCGCTTCGCTACAATTCTTTTCCAACGCGCAGTATTCAAACGGCATGGTAGTGCGCATCGCGGCGCTCGGCTACCAGAAAGGCTTCGGCGGACATTTCCACAACGACAACAGCTTCACCGCGTTGCGCGACATTCCCGGCGTGGTGATCGCCTGCGCCTCACGCGGTGACGACGCGGCCATGATGCTGCGCACCTGCGCGGCGCTCGCAAAAGTGGACGGCCGCGTGGTGCTGTGGCTCGAACCCATCGCGCTATACATGACCAAAGACTTGTACGAGCCGAAGGATAACGGGTGGCTATTCGAGTATCCCGCGCCGGACCGCTCTATTCCCCTGGGCGAAGGACGCATCTACAACCCCAACGCGAAGGATTTGTTGATCGTCACCTTCGGCAATGGCGTACCCATGTCGCTGCGCGTGGCAAAGAAGCTCAAAGCAAAAACCGGCAAACAGACCCGCATTCTGGATTTGCGCTGGCTCAAGCCGCTCAACGTCGAATTGATTGCCAAGCACGCCAAAGAGGTCGGCAAGATGCTGGTGGTGGACGAAGGTCGCGAGACCGGTGGCATCTCGGAAGAAATTTTCACTGCCATCGAAGAACACACCGGCCGCGGTATTCTCAAAAAGCGCGTCGTCGGCAGGGATTCCTATATTCCGCTGGCCGCCGCCGCGAATCTGGTGCTGGTGAGCGAGGACGAGATTTTCTCAACGGCTAACGCGTTAGTTTAACGGGATCCAGGTGATCGCCGCCTTGACTGCGATGTTTTGCTTGGGCCAGACGCTGGAGCCGATTTTTGCGGCTGAATTTCCGACGTGGGCGGACTGCGCCCCGTATACAGGTCGCCATTGGTCTGCTGCTGTGCCTTGTGTTCGCATTGTTGCAATGGCCAACACAGGTACGTGCGCCGTCCAGGCAGGCTTAAAACTGTTTTTATGCAGCCACAGTAGTCTCGCCCCGGGATCAAGATTAGCGCGTTCTACACGGCCGGATTGCGTGCGAGAGTGAAATACAGCACCTCGATTTCAGGGTAGCGTTCCGCCAGTTCGTGGGCATTGCGGATGCCCTGGCGATGCATGCCGAGTTTTTCGGCCACGCGGATCGAGGCACCGTTGGGCGGGTCCACGAGGGCCACGATTTGCGGCAGTTGCATGATGTTGAAAGCGTGTGCGACGAATCCCCGCGCCATTTCCGTGGCCAGCCCCCGGTTCCAGTAGTCCTTCCAGATCCACCAGCCGATTTCGAAGAGGCCGGAATTTTCCAGCGGCTGGATGCCACCCACGCCGCTGACCGCGCCGGACTGTTTCAGCACCGCGGCGCCCATGCAGCAGCCGTGCTGGGCGAGATTCCGCGCCTGGCGTGCGAGCCAACCGTCAATGCGCGCCGTATCCCAACCGCGGCCGCCGTTGATGTAGCGCATCATTTCGGCGTCGGCGGCGAAACGCTCGAACGCCGGCCGGTCCGCCACCTCCCAGGGGCGGACCAGCAGCCGCTCGGTCTCGATGCGGAAGGCCATTCACAACCAGCGGCGCACGCGCTGCTTGAAAGCAAGATACTCCGCGCCGAATTTCCGCTCGAGATATTTCTCTTCCTTGCGGATTACCAGTCGGTCAATCAGCACCAGCGCCACCGGCACGGACAGCAGCGGCCAGAGCGCGTTGCCGGCGAGGCTCGCGCCCACGCTGATGAGCGCCAATCCCAGGTACATGGGATTGCGTGTCAGGCGGTAAGGCCCGGCGGCGGTCAGCGCGGCGGTGGGCACGTGAGGGACGGGGCTGGTGCCGGCACGCCGGAAGGTGAACAGTGCCCAACCCATGAGCAGCAGCCCGGCGAGAATCCAGATGCCGCCCAGCGCGTATTCGATCAACCGATGGCCGGGTCTGCCGAGATGAATCGCATAGAAATACTGGATGACGAAACCCACGATCAGGCCGATGACGTAATAGAGCGGCGGCGGGAAACGCACGCCGGATGTGTCTTGATGAACGGCGGTTTCGGACATGCAGCGTCTCCCTGCGTTGCGATGCAGCGCCGCGATTAACCCAGAAACAGGTGTGCCGCGGCGGCACAGATAAACAGCTTGACCAGCCAACCGGTGACATTGGACAACGTGTTGACTGGGTGGATCTTGATGAACAGTGCATTGGTGACCAGCAGCGGCAGCGGCGCCAGCAGCCAGATGCCGAACGCCAGGCCGAGCGCACGTCCCCAGCTCAGGGCATCGAGCCGCACCGCAAGGTAAATGAAGATCACGCAGGTCAGCACGCCCAACAGCACGGACCAGGTAATCGCCAGGCACTCGCCTTTGCCGCTGTTACGCCAGATTTCGGGGTAATTCTTATATTTCTCGTGAAATAATACGCCACCGAAGAACCAGTCCGTGAGTGACGTGACGATAATCGCCACAACTGCGGCCCCGATGAACCATCCGGTGCTCATGCAGACATCTTCCCAAGGCCTTCGAAAGCCGGCGGGCGAAAGCGAGTGCCACGCCGCCGGCCCGCCCAATCTATACCACACCTCAGCGTTCAGCGCCTGCACCGCGGTCCTCGCCGCATGCGGCAGCGCCGGTTGCGGCACTAATTGATGTCGTGGCCGGGGCTGGCACGGACGGTGCCGTACTGCTGAACGCGGGGTGAACAGGGCTTCATACCCACGGCCATGTTAAGGGTGAACGGCGCATTCTACTGTGGTACGCAAGATCGCGACTGAAGTCGCTCCTACGGGATCGGCGCTAATACAGCACGCGGAAGCGCAACGTGTGGGGAATGCGGCGGATGTCGTCAAGGAGCGTTTCGGAATAATCGCGGTTGATGTCGGTGATGACGTAGCCGAGACGCTCATGGGTTTTCAGGTATTGCCCGAGGATGTTGGCGCCGTGCGCGACCAGCGCCTGATTGATCTGCGCGAGGATGCCCGGCACGTTCTCGTGCACGTGGATCAACCGATGGGCCTCGGCCTGCGGCGGCAGGCGCAGCGGTGGGAAATTTACGCTGCCTTCGGTGTTGCCGGTGTTCACGTAGTCAATGATGCGGCTGCTGACGTAACGGCCGATGTCGCGCTGGGCTTCGAGCGTGCTGCCGCCGATGTGCGGCGTGAGCAATGCGTTCGGCAACTTGCGCAGCGGATGCTCGAAGCGATTGCCGTTGGCATGCGGCTCCTCGGGATACACGTCCAGCGCTGCACCGCGCAGCCGACCGGTTTCCAGTTGCACGCGCAGGGCCTCGAGGTCCACCACGTGACCGCGCGCAAGATTCAGGAACACCGCGCCCGGCCGCATGCGCGCGAATTCACGCACGCCGATGAGCCGGGTGTTTTCCTTGCGGCCGTCCACGTGCACAGTCACCGCGTCGGAGGTCTCCAACAGTTCGTCCAGCGTGGCGCACTTGTGTGCGTTGCCGAGCGCGAGCTTCTCCGCCACATCATAGAAGCACACGTCCATGCCCAACGACTCGGCGACCACCGAGAGCTGCATGCCGATGTTGCCGTAGCCGACTATCCCCAGGCGCTTGCCACGTACTTCGTGCGCACCCTTGGCGGATTTGTCCCACACGCCGTGGTCCATGAGACGGATTTTCTCGGGGATGCCGCGCAGCAGGAAGATGATCTCGGCGAGCGCCAGTTCCACCACCGAACGCGTGTTGCTGAAGGGTGCGTTGAAGGCGACCACGCCCTTGCGCTCGCAGGCATGCAGGTCCATCTGGTTGGTGCCGATGCAGAAGGCGCCGACTGCGAGCAGGCGTTTGGCACCGGCGAGGGCGCGTTCCGTCAACTGCGTTTTGGAGCGGATGCCGAGAACCGACACATCGGCGAGCCGTTCGCCGAGCGTGTCTTCCTCCAGGCTGCCGGCCACGGTTTCCACGCTGTAGCCTTCCTTCTGGAACGCGGCCACGGCGTCCGCGTGGATGTTCTCCAACAGCAGCACTTTCAGGCGGTTCTTCGGATAGGATACCGCCGCACGCAAGCCGAGATCGTAAAGCACCTCGTCGAAATTCGGCGCCACGTGGTCGGCCTTGGCGATAACTTCGGGGCGCGCGATGTTTTCGGTGAAGGCGTAGAAACGCGCGGCGGCGCCCGCCGCGTGGATTTTGTAATCGCTCCAGCCGTCGCCCACGACGATCACGCGCCCGTCCAGTTTGAGCTTCTGGACAACCTCGATTTTGCCGCCTTCGCGCGACAGCGGATTGTCCCAGTCACAACCGTCGCTCACGTCCGCCGCGTCGAAGCTCAGCGTGTTGGCGTGCAGGCGATCGGCACGCAGGCCGAGATCGCGAATCACCGGCTCCACCATTTGCCGGAATCCGCCGGTCAGGACGTGCACGCGGTCCGCATGCGCGGCGAGAAACGCATGGTTGCGGAGAAACGAAGGCGTCACCAGGGTTTGGAGCCGGGCGATTACCTCGGGCATGCGGCTGCGCGGGAAATGCAGCAGTGCCTGGCGCTGCTGCAGCGACTCGCGGTAATCCAGGCGGCCGGCCATGGCCGCATCAGTCAGCTCTTGAATGCGTTGCCGGACGTCGGCGCGTGCGGCGGGATCGGGGATGGCCACTTCCGCCATCACGTCCATCATTTCTACGCGGATGAGCGTGCTGTCGAAGTCTAGGATGAACTGGATGTCGGTTGACATGCTGGTTGCGGTCCGTGCGCCGGCAAGATTTCAGGCATCCACCGCTTTGCCGCCGGCTTTGAACAACGGCAGATGTGCGAGCGCGATCACATGTTTCCAGTTCTCAAGCTCGCCTTCGGTGCAGATGGCCGCCTCGCACACGGCCTCGCCGGCTGCGCGGGTCACGATCTCATGCATCGCTACCAGCGTGGAGCCGGTGCTGATCACGTCGTCAATCAGCGCAACGCGTGCATTGGCAACCAGGTCGCGGTCTTTTTGGTCGAGATACAGCGTTTGTTCGCGGCCCATGGTGATGGACGTGGTGGTGGCGGACAGCGCCTCGCCCATGTAGCTTTTGTAGGTCTTGCGCAGCACCACGTAAGGCAGGTGCAGCCGCTGCGCCAGGGCGTACGCCAGCGGAATGCTCTTGGCCTCGGGCGTCATCAGCACCTGCGGGGTGTGCACGGCTATGCGCGGCGCGAGCATCGCCGCGGCTTCCTCCGCCAGTTCCACGTCGCCCAGGATGTTGAGCACCGCGATGCACAAGCCCGGCTGGACTTCGAACAGCGGGAGTTCGCGGTCCAGCCGGCCTATCCGGAGAGTGTAAGACGCTGACTGCATTACCCGGATTCTCCGATCAGACGGGTTGGGACGGTGCGAACCGCGGTCGAGTGCCGGTGTCCATACTACACTGAGCCGCCTTATGGTCGTGGTTGGTCACAGCGCTCGCCGCATTTTTTATTATTCATATCTGAATTATTGCCGCGACACCGCCGCCGCTGGCAAATGGCGCTATAAACAATATAAGTGTCAGGCAGTGGGGTCGGCAAACGGGTAGGATAATGGCTGCAACAGTCATGGATATCGCTCCGGACCTTACCCACGGAAAATTCGCCTTCGGCGAGTTCCTGTTCGATCCGCGCAGCGGCGAGTTGCGCGACGGGGGGAAAACCGCACTGCTGCGCCCGCAGGTGGCCAAGCTGCTGACGCTGCTCCTCGAACACGCGGGCGACATCGTGTCGCGCGAGGAAATCCGCCAGTGCCTGTGGGGCACCAGGACGGTGGTGGAATTCGAGGAGGGCATCAGCGCCTGCATGCGCCAGTTGCGCGTCGCCCTCAACGACGGCGCCACCGGCACACGTTATATCCAGACCATCTCGCGCCGCGGTTACAAGTTCATCTTTCCAGTGAGCCGGATCACCGGCGAGGCCGGAGTATTCCAAAATCAGGGAGCGATTGCGGTGCTGCCGACCACGCCGCCCAGCGCACATGTGCCGCGCCGCCGATGGCGCTGGCTGGCCGCAGGCGCAGCGATCGTGTTGGTGTTGATCGCGGCGGCGGCGCTGTCCGTGGCGCATTACCGTTACCGCGTGCAATTTTTCACCCGGACGGCAGTACCCGTGGTGCCGCACGCGGTAATTGCGGTGTTGCCGTTCACCAATCTGTCCACCAATCCGGCCAATGATATTCTGGGCGCATCCGTCGCCAGCGAATTGATTGATCTTCTCGGACCGATTGCCCCCGACCGTCTGGGGGTGATTGCGGACACGTCGAGCATGAACTACGCCGGTGCGCGCAAGACCATCAAGACCATCGGCCAGGACTTGGGCGCGAATTTCGTGTTGGAAGGCAGCATCACGCAGAATCCCGCGTTCATCCAGGTTTCGGCGCGGCTGATCCGCGTCGCCGATCAAAGCTACGTGTGGGGCAGCGAATACCGCCTCGAACCCAAATACACGAGCAATACCTTTCAGCAGACCGTGGTGCAGATTGCCACGCACGTGGCGTTGCTGCTGGCGCCGGATGCCAGCGTCAAACCGCTGGAATTCACCGGCAACCGTCAGGCCGCGCTGGATTATCAGCTCGGTCGCTACGTGCTGTTGCAGGGGGATAACGCCAAAGCCGGGGACTATTGCCGTCAGGCGATGACGCTGGACCCGAATTTCGCTGCGGCGTACGTGTGTACCGCGCAATCGCTGCTGGCGTTGAACACCTTGTCCACACAGCAGGTCAATGATGCCAGCGCGCTGGTTATCAAGGCCCTGGAGTTGAATGCCGATTCGTCCGATGCACATCTGCTACAGGGCACACTGGATCTTTTCTACCGCTGGAACCCCACGGCCGCGACACCGCAAATCCGCGAAGCGCTGCGCCACAATCCCGGCAACGCCTGGGCGTGGCAGGCGCAAGCTGCATACTACTCCGCGATGGACCGGACCCAGGACATGCGCCAGGCCATGGCCATCGCCCAGAGCCTGGATCCGGTGTCCATGCGCATCTCGCTGGATTCGGCGGTGCTGTTCTACATTGACCGCCAGTTCGACATAGCCAGCCAATATGCGCAGACCGCCATCGGTATCAAACCCGACAACGAGCTCGCGCGGCACCTTTTGGTGTTGACGCTGCTCGGCGAGGGCCATTACACGGAAGCCGGACAGCAGGCGGCGCTGGAAATGCAGTACGCGGGTGCCTCGCCCGCCGACATCTCACGGGTGCGCGCCGGCCGCCCGCAGGCGTTGGTGGATTATTTCAACTGGTACGTCACGGCGCTCGCGACCCGGGCACCCGACAAGCTCACGGCCGTATTCCTTGCAGACGCTTACATGCACCTCGGCCGGTCGCAGCAGGCGCTCAAGACACTGAGCGACGCGGTGCACACGCGTGAAGTGAGCATCCTGATTCCGTTCATGAGCGTCTGGCCGGGTCTGCGCCCGCTGTGCCGTGAAACGGCGTTTGTGTTGCTCACGCGGCAACTCGGTCAGCCCGGCTGCGCGCCTGCAAAGTGATTTGAAAGAGCAGCGGCCGGTAAATACCTCCGGCAATCCGTTGCCATTCAAAGATCAGGCCGTTGAATCGTTCCCGGACTCTGCCTCAACAGTAGATGACTTTCCGATTGACAGCCACGCCGAGCCCCGATACGAATCGGCGATGACCCAGGCGGCAAATGCCAAGGTCCAGCCAATGAGCAGTTCCGACCATATATCTTGGACGGTCGGCATGGCGATGACCTTGGGGATCCAGATCAAGATCTGAAATGCGCTCATCATGCCCGCGATCAACGCCGCGGCCAGGCGCGGATAAATTCTGAAGACAGTACCCAAACCGGCGGCCATATACGCGGCGCCGGTCAAGCACACCCAAGCGCTATGCCACGGCAGCCACGCCGGCACCAGCGAAGCCGTGTATTTGAGGTACCCGAAGTGCGCCAGCCCAAACAAAATCAGCGCAATGCCAAACAGGATTCTTGCCAAGTACACGCCGCTTTCGCCCACGATAAATTTTTGCCACAGGCTGTGCCCGGGCCCGGTGAGCGAGGCCAATAGCACCCAAGCTCCTGAAAGCAGCGTCGCGGTTTCGGCAAAAGTTTCCCAAGAAACGATCGCTGCCGGTGCCGATGCCAATATCGGCACTTTCAGCAACAGCAGCCAAAGCAGCAGATAGACAACCAGAACGCGGGAAGCAAGTGTGGCCGCGCGTGCAAATATCAGCCCCGCTCCGCACGCCAGCATGACTGCCCCGCCTGCGTAGATCCAGACTCCCCGCCACGGAACCCAGTGAGGCACGGCCTGCAACACCAGCGAGGAATCACCGTACAGGAGACTGAGCACGCCCAGCGCGATGATGCCCGCCGCAAACAGCGGATGGCCCAACGCCGTGAAGTGCCGCGGTCGCGTGGTCAAAATGCGAACCTTTTATTGCCGGTAATCCGCAAGCGAAATTTCCCCAAGGCCGGGCTTCACGCACGCTGTCTGGCTGCGTGCGTGAAGCCGGCAGCGCCATTGATTATTTGCCGGTGTTCGACGTCGGATCGCGCTCCAGCGTGTGGCTCAGCGTCTCGGCCTGCTTGATCTGATCCGGCGACAGGTTCGCGGCAACCGCGGTCAGCGCGCCGCTGGTGTCGAGGTTGCCCTTCTGCGCGAGCAGCAGCCAGGCGTAGGCACGCACGTAGTCCGGCGACACTTCGTCGCCGTTGTTGTAGATCACTCCCAGGTTATAGGCCGCAGCCGGCACTCCGTGACGTGCGGCCTTTTCGTACCAGAAAATTTCCTTGGTGGGATCCTTGTTGACGCCCTGACCGGTGAAATAGGTCATGCCCAACTGGAATTCCGCGTATTTGTTCCCGCGCGTGGCCGCACGCAGGAACCATTCGTGCGCCTTGGCGTAATCCTGCGGTACGCCTTCGCCATTGAAATACAGCGTCCCCATGTTGTATTGCGCATTCGCCACGCCGGCGCGTGCCGCTTGCTGGTACCAATAGGCAGCCTCCTTATATTCCCCGCGGGTCTGCAGCATGATGCCGAGATTGGCCTGGGCTTCGGCGTCGCCGATTTTTGCGAGTCCCATGGCATCGTTGATGTCGGACTGACTGTACGGCCCGGAACCCGGTGGCCGGTCCAGATAGGGAGGCTGGTGCATGTGAATCACCTGCACGCCGGGCGGCAGGTGGTCGGCGTGTGCCGGGAGGGAGAACGCGGCGACGAAGGCCACGCCCAACAACCAGGGCAATACCCACTTGATGTTTGAGAATGAACGTTGCATGACTGACTCCTTCGCGTTGCGCATTGCTGGGTGCGATTACCCGTGACCTTGGACCTGCCAGCAGGTATAGCGCGTTTCCGGAGGAGTCGTCCGGCATAACTGTGAAATTACGCCAATTCATTTCTTATATATAGTGCGATCTGCCGGCCCGGCGGCTTGACGGGCCGACCGGGAGCAGGTTTGGCGGCGTCAGAGTTTGCCGAGGGGTTCAATCGTCCGAATTGATGTCGTGCTCACAGTCCCCGGCGTCGTTCGCTTCGATTACCGCGTAGGGCTTGAAAGCGGGCAGGCCGGTCTGGAGCGAGTCCTGAAGAAGCTTCAAGGTCAGCACGTCCCGGCAAATGGGCAGGGCTTTCTTCTTGAACTCGTTGGCCCGGGTCTTAGCCTTGCGGTCAATGTCGTCTTCGCTGGCGCCCGCGAACAACGCGGCGATGGCTTCCGCCGCCACGCCGGCGGCGAAACTGCCCGCCGCTGCGCCGAGTTGCGTGCCCTTGATTTCGATGTCCCTGACCGTGGCCACGTACTGCGCAAGCTGTTGCTGCTGTGCCGAATTTACCGCCACGGGTTTGCCGGCAATGGTCAGCGTGCCGTCCGGCGTGATGCGCGCCTCGGTACCGTCATCGCCGTGGATGACCGCATCGCTGCCGTAAAGTGTAATTCCCTGATGATCTGCCGACCAGACGGTTGCGTGCGCATGATGCGCTGAGGCCATGGGCGCCATGGCAAACAATGAAAGCAGCGCGGCGACCATGAAAATCAGTTGCTTGTCCATGTATGTCTCCTTAGCGGTTGAAAGATCAGTAGATGCCCCACACCAGTTTCACCACTACGGTATTGCCGGTGATGGTCTGCGTGCCTTGGAGCAAGTTGGGGTTCAAGGTGAGGCCGTGATTCCAGACCACATACAGAATCCGGTCTGGCTGGATGTTCCATTGCAGGATGGCATTCTCGGAGGTGTTGTGGCTAATGTTGTTGTATTGGGTGAGCGTGGACAGCGTCAGGTCCGGTGTGAAGGAGTAGCCGATACTCATCTGCGAAAACCGCAGAATCCCGTTACCCGTGGGCGTGTAGACCCAGATCGCGCCGCTGGCCAGGCTGCTGGTGAAATGACCGCCGGGCGCGGCCCAGGAAATCTGAGGCACGAGGTCATGGTAATGGCCGCTGTAGATGTCGCCCCACTCGCCGGACATGAAGAACATCATGGGCTCGGACGAGGGTGTGCCGAACTGCACGTGATTGGTCGTGAAGTTGTAAGCGCCTGCCGGTATGGTCACTGCGGGCAGAATCGGATAGGGTGCGGCCAGCACCTCATGGTTCACGCTGAAGTTGTAATTGAACTGCCAGCCGCTCTGGCTGGTAAATTGCAGCGGCGCGAAGCCCCAGTCGTTGCTCTGCACGCGGTTGTCGAGGTCGGTGACGTATTCCCAATAGCCGTTGAAGAAAAACTGCCGTACCCAGTCGAACATACTATTGGCCGCCGGTCGCGGCTGGTAGGTCACGCTGAGGTTGGTTTGCTTGGTGCCGGGCCGCTGGATGAAGCCCAATCCCGGATTCAGGGCGTCACCAAAATAGTTGTAGTTGACATCCGCGTACCAGAGATCGTTGGGGTATTCCACGTCGAGGCCGTAACCGTTGGGCGTGCCGGCGGGCACATCGCTGCCGGAGGAGCGTGCCACCCAGCCCGAGAGATTCAGGTTCTTGTCACCGCCGAACGTGGACGTACTCCAGGTGCTGTCGAAGGAGGTCAAGGTATTGGTGCTCTGACCGGTGGGGTCACCATGAGTGATGAGCGTCCCCACGCGCCAGTTGTTGTTGATGTTGTAGACGGCGCGGCCGGCGAACAGGTTGGTGCCGCTGGAGAAATCCGTGCCGGCCATTTGCGCATCCAGCAGGCCCAGCGTCCAGCCGTCGGTATGGCCCAGGAGTTTTGCGCCCTCGTTCAGCGGCACGGTTTCGCCGTTGATGAGGCCGATGCTGCGCGAATAGAACGGAATGAAGCTGTTGCCGAGATTGTGGCTGAACGTGAATACGTTGGCGCCATCCAGGAAAAACGCGCGGGTTTCCGGTATGGGACGCGCGTAGGGCGAGGCGTTGATCTGCTGCGAATTGGCCTGGGCCTCGGAAAAATCCGTGTGAAAAGTGAAGCGGCCCGCGAGTTCCGGCGTGAAGTTGTACTTGAGATCGAAACCGGTCCAGCTCGCCGTGTCGTGTTTCGTGTCACTGTATTCGGTGACCACATAGGGATCGAACTCGAAGCCTGAACCTTGGGTCAGGCCCTGCGTGCCGGTCAACTTGCCTTCCCATTGCAGATTGGTGGCCGAGGCGTTGAGGTTGATCCCCGACCAGGCGAGCGTGAGCTGGTCGCGCGGCACGTAACGGCTGATGTTGAGGCCCCAGACGGCGTTGTTGTTGAATTGCAGGCTCTGGGTGTCAATGGAGATTTCCGCGGTCCAGCCCGTAGCGGTGCGTTTCACCGCGGCATCCCAGTAACCATTCCAGTTGTAGTCCACCGACGAGCCGTTGTTGTTATTGTGATAGCCCGGCGAGATCAGACCGTCGGCCATGGCGCCGCCGGCGTTTACCTGGAAGACGTAGGCGAGCTTCTTCTGGCCGAAGGTGTCGAGCACGATCATCACGTTGTCGTCGCTCGATTGATCGGCGTCGCGTTGCAGCGTGTGGATGGCGATCTTCGCGGGCTGAGGATCGTCGCACACGATGCCGAAATACAGGTGGCTCTTGCCCCGCAGAATGCGTACCGTGGTGGTAAAGGGCGTGGCCGCGCCGGGATGCGGATTCTGCTGGGTGAGGGTTATCACGGGTGCCGTACGCCAGGCCGGCTCATTGAGCACGCCATCCAGAGTGATCTCCCCGGACTTGATGCCGGCCTGGGTCACCGGCGCCTGAAATTCGGGTCCTTGGGCCTGGACCGTGCCGGCCGCAAGCAGCAGGACAAAAATCGCGGGCAAAGCGAGTCTGTTGAAGCGAAGCATCAGGCTTCCTCCGGGTTCGGGTATTAGTCAAGGGTGCGCGGCAACGCTCTTGCGTCGCATCACGCGCTTACGGTGGTGAGGTGCAGTGCAGCGGGTTATCGGTCACGGCGCGATTCTCGTCAGTCAGACGGGCAATCTGGCAAGGTCACACCGGCCGGCGCAGCGCCTGTGAATTTCACCGGCGTGACTCCCGTGACGCCGTGAATCACCGCGCTGTCGCTCACGTAGAGCCGGCCGGGACGTTCGAAATCGATGTTTCCGCCCACGGTCGCGTGCGGTCCGATGACCACGACCGGCGGCAGGTTGTGGTTGCTGCCCTGCGGTTGTTTGGCCGTGATGTCGCCCTGCACGGTGGTGTTGGGCGCAAGCAAGACCGTGCCGTTGACGAACGACAGTTTGCCGGTTACGACCGCGCCACACAGGGCCATGTCGCCATTCACGATGGCGACCGATCCGTCAATCCGGGTACCAGAGGCTGCGCCCAGGCTGCCGTTGACGACGGCAATATCGGAATCGATGGTCACATTTTTGCCAAGAGTCACGGAGCTGTTTACGCCGTCGAGTTTTTTCGCGTGCGCGCCGTCGGCGAGCGTGATCCCGCCATTGATGATGGTGAGATTTCCGGTCTGCGCGCCGGCGCCCAGGCGGATGGCGCCGTTGATGGTGCGCAGCCCGCCGTCCACAATTGCGCCTTCGCCCACTGTGATTACGCCGTTGACGGTGCTGGTGCCGCTGGACCAGCGCGCGTTGGCGGGAACATCTATGTCCTTGTTGATGTTGCAGCCGGCCAGCGCCACCGCGCACAACAGCAAAACCGGATACAGGGTGCGAATTTTCATGTCCTGAGTCCTGTTCAGGATTGAGTGACGGTAATGTCGCCGCTGCCGGTGGAAATAGTCCCTTTACCTTCGGCCTTGCCGAAATCCGCGCTGAATGAGCCGCGATGGGTGACCACGTTGCTCATGTCCGGCAGGTTGATGTTCAATTCGCCGCTGTTGGAGGACGCATCCAGGCGCAACGACAGACCGCTCGAGGTGCGCAGCGTGGCGTCGCCGGAGCCCGTATCTATATAAAGCTTGCGCATGGCGGAGAGATTGCCTGCCAGATCGACATCGCCTGAGCCGGTGTCCGCCCAGACACTCGGGCCGCTGGTGTAGTTCTCGGCGCGCACCTCACCCGAGCCGGTGCTGGCATGCAGTGAGCCGCTGGCGTTCCTGACGTGCACGTCACCCGAACCGGTGTCGAACTTCATGTCGCCGCTGACGCCGGTGAAGAATACATCTCCGGAGCCGGTGTCGGCGGACAGCCTCGGGCCGCTGCCGTTGCTGAGGTGCACGTCGCCGGACCCGGTATCCGCATTCACGCTGCCCTTGAAACCGTCGGCAAACACGTCGCCGCTGCCGGTATCGGCACTAAAATCGCCGGTGAGATTTTTCACGTGCACGTCGCCCGAGCCGGTATCCGCGCCGAAGGTGCCGGTGATGTTGCTGCCGTAGGCGTCGCCGCTCGCCGTCTTGACGCGCACGTCGTTTTGCAGCGTGTCCAGGTCACTGCGGCCGACGTAATTCGTCACGGCGAATGCCATGTGCACCGGCACCTGGATGGTGAGGTCCACATGCAACGGGGTGCCGCGCTGCCCGCCCGTGTACACGCGCACGCCCGTGTCCTGGTAGCGCAGACCCGAGCTACCGCCGCCGTTTACACAAAACACGCCCAGGAAACAGACGCTGCCGTTGTTGTCGCCGTCGTTCGAATCACCACTGGTCTTCGACCCGGCATAGGAATAACTGTCGTATTGATCGACGGGATAGTACACGTGCACGGTGAACTGGCCATCGGACTCTGAAGTCTCGAGTTTTACCGCCCGGGCCAGGGCTTGGGCGGCAGCTTGGTCCGACCCACCCGCCACCACCGTAGCAGTCACCGCAAACCCCGGGCCTTGGGTAACCTGCACATGGCCAGCGAGGTTTTCCACCTTGACTTGGGTAATACCGGCGGGCAGAGGGCCGGAGTAATTGAGGGTGGTCTGTACCGTGGCGGCTGCCGCGGTCCGCGTGGCCAGGAACGCCAGCAGCATGCCGCCGGCCAGGGCCTGTGCCAGCAGGCTGAAATGCTTCCGGTTTCTCATGCGCTGCCACCTCTTAGTTAGTGATGTATCTGACTATAACACCGGTTTGGGATTTGTCAAGCCGGATTTGGCCGGCCGGTCGTCCGGATGCCGAGGCGAAATCCTTTGCGGCTCCCGGGTTATCCTACCCCTTCGACTTATTTCCTCGACATGCAATCCTTTCCGGAGGTTCCCGATGAGGCCCGTACTTTCCCTAGTCGTCGCACTGGCGGCGGCCCCGGCTCTGGCGCCCGCCGTACCGCCCGCCGAGCACCCGGTGCTGAGGGAAATTGTGAATGCCGTCAGCGCCGAGCGGCTCAAGGACACCGACACGCACCTGGTCGGCTTCGGCACGCGCCACACGCTCTCGACCACGACTTTGCCCACGCGCGGCATCGGCGCCGCGCGCCGCTGGGTCAAGGCGCAGTTCGAGCAGATTTCGCAGGACTGCGGCGGTTGTCTTGAAATCATCACGCCCTCCCAGGTGTTTACCGGGCCGCGCATGCCCAAGGCCGGCGCGGAAGTCATGGATGTGGTGGCCATCCAGAAGGGCAGCGATCCGAACCGTTATCTGGTGATGACCGCGCATCTGGATTCGCGGGTGACCGATATCATGAACTCGACGGCGGATGCGCCGGGCGCGGACGACGACGGCTCGGGCACCTCGGCGCTCATCGAGGCGGCGCGCGTGCTGTCGAAGTACAAATTCGCGGCCACGATTGTGTACTCGGCCGATTCCGGCGAGGAGCAGGGTTTATACGGCGGCAAAATCATCGCCGACTATGCCAAGGCGCACGGTTGGAATGTGGAAGCCAATCTCAACAACGACATGATCGGCAGCACTCACGGCAGCAGCGGCGTGATGGACAACGTGGATGCGCACATCTTTTCCGAGGGCATCCGCGACGACATCACACCCAAGCAGTTGCGGCGGCTGCGCTACAACGGCGGGCTGGTGGATTCGCCCTCGCGCAACGTGGCGCGCTACATTGCGGATCTCGCCAACACCTACATCCCGAATTTCCACCTGCAAATCATGTACCGCACCGACCGTTTCGACCGCGGCGGCGACCATGTCATGTTCAATCGCGACGGCTATCCGGCGGTGCGTTTCACCGAGGTCCAGGAGAACTGGCAACGCCAGCACCAAGATGTGCGCATGGAGGATGGCGTGCAGTACGGCGATCTGCTGCAATACGTGGATTTCGGCTACGTCGCCAAGATGACCGCCGCCAACGCCATCGCGCTGGCCTCCATGGCCTGGGCGCCGGCGCCACCCGCGGACGTCAAGATCGCCGGTGCGCTCACGCCCGACACCACCGTGAGCTGGCAGACGGTGCCGAACGCGGCAGGTTACCGCATTTACTGGCGCGCCACCGATGCGCCGCAATGGCAGCATTCAATTTACGTGGGCGATGTGACCCGCTATGTGTTGAAAGACCGGGTGATCAGCGACTGGTATTTCGGCGTGGCGAGCGTTTCCACGGACGGCTATGAAAGCCCGGTGGTGTTCCCCGGTCCGGCGGGCGCTTTCCAGAGCGAGGCCGAGGCCCGATAATCGTTGCGCGCATCGGAGTCGCAATCAATTCCCGTGGACCCATAAATGCCCGCGGCAGGGATGCCCGCCCGTTACCGGAGAGCATCAATGCAAATGCCGTTTTTGTCCTGCAAGCCCGGAGTCTGCGTTTCAAGCTTACTGCTGCTATGCGCCGCCCTGGTAATTCCCGCGTCGGCGATTGCCGCTGCGCAGGCTTCAGCGCCTGATATCACCGCCAACTTCAAGTTCCGCAACATCGGCCCGGCCGTGGCCGGTGGACGGGTGTCGGTGGTCGTGGGAATTCCCGGTGACCCCAATGTGATTTACGTCGGTGCGGCCAGCGGCGGCGTGTGGAAGAGCACGAATGGCGGCGACACCTGGAAAGCGGTGCTCACACACGCCGACAGTTCCTCGATTGGCGCGATCGCCGTGGCGCCGTCCAATCCGAATCTCGTGTGGGTCGGCACGGGTGAAGCCAATGTGCGCAACGACACCATCACCGGCGCAGGCGTGTATTACTCGCCGGACGCAGGCAAGACCTGGGAGTTCAAGGGACTCAAGGGCGCCGGTCAGATTTCCGCCATCGTGATTGATCCGAAGAATCCCGAGGTCGCATTCGTCGCGGCGCAGGGCGATCCCTGGGGCCCGAACCCCGAACGCGGTGTGTTCAAAACCACCGATGGCGGCAAGACCTGGCAGAAAGTGCTGTACGTGGATGACAAAACCGGGGCTTCGAGTCTGGTGATGGAGCCGGGCAACCCCGAAGTACTGTTCGCCGGGATGTGGACGGCGCTGCGCACGCCCTGGACCATGATCAACGGCAGCAAAACCGGCGGCGTGTGGCGTTCCACCGATGGCGGCCAGACCTGGCAGAAACTTACGCATGGGCTGCCGACGGGCGACACTGGCCGCATCACGCTCGCCGCCGCTCCTTCCAATCCCGAGCACGTGTACGCGCTGATCCCCACCACTCACGGCACGCTCTGGTCCACCGAAGATTTAGGCGAACACTGGAACATGGTGAGCGACAATCACGCGCTTGCGGTGCGCCAGTGGTATTTCGCCGGCATGGCGGTGGCGCCGAATGACGACAACCGCATTTACTTCGCCTCGCTGAACCTGATGCAATCCGACGACGGCGGAAAAACCGCACACCCGATTGATCGCTCTGTGCATGTGGATCACCACGCGGTGTGGGTGGATGCGGACAATCCGCAGCGCATCCTGCAGGGCAACGACGGCGGCGTGTATCTGAGCGTCAATGGCGGCAAGAACTGGCGTTTCCTCGACACTTTACCTATCGAGCAGGCGTACACCGTGTCTGTGGATAATCAATCACCGTTCCACGCCTGCGTGGGCCTGCAGGACAACAGCGCCTGGTGCGGACCCACAAGTTCGCTGGATGAGCGCTTTGTGACCGGCAAGAACTGGTTTCCGGTGGTGGGCGGCGACGGTGAGTACGCAGTGATCGCGCCCAGCGATCCGCACATCATCTACGCGGACCTCGAGGACGGCTACACCTTCCGCTACGACACGCGCACCCATCTTTCGCAGATGATCCGGCCCACGGCGTCCTATGGTCTGCAGAACAGCTCCAAGACGCTGGCGCAATCCGAATATCGCTTCAACTGGACCTCGCCCATCGCGGTGTCGCCGACTGACGCCAACACCGTGTACCTCGGCGCCCAGGTGTTGTTCAAGTCCAGCGACGGCGGCGCGCACTGGCAGGTCATCAGCCCGGATCTCACGCGCAACGACAAGAGCAAGCAGGGCATTCCCGGCGGCCCCGTGTATCACGACGTGAGCAGCGCCGAGAATTACGACACGCTCTTGTCCATCACGCTCGCGCCCACCGATCCCGACAAGGTGATTTGGGTTGGCACCGATGACGGTCTGGTGCAACTGACGCGCGACAGCGGCGCGCATTGGACCAACGTTACGCCGCACGGCGCGCCCGAGTGGGCGCGCGTGTATCAGATCGGTGTGTCGCCGTTCGACGCGGGCACCGCCTATGTGAGCTTCGATGGGCACATGGTCAACGACGATCGCGCCTATGTGTATCGCACCGACAATTACGGCAAAAGCTGGAGCAAAATCACCGATGGCCTGCCCCTGCACACGCCGGTGCTGGTGGTGCGCGAGGATCCGAACCGCAAAGGGCTCCTGATCGCCGGCACCATGACCGGCTTGTACTATTCAATGGATGACGGAGGTTATTGGCAGGCGCTCACGGGCGATTTCCCCACGGTGCCGGTGTTCGATCTGACCTTCGCACCGGCCACGCATTCCCTGGCGGTCGCCACGCACGGCCGCGGCCTGTTCGTGCTCGACAATCTTCGGCCGCTGGAAGAATGGGACAGCGATATCGCCGGCAGCGAGTTTCATCTGTTCAGCCCGCAATCCGGCACGCTGTACAACCACTGGGCTGGCGATGAAGGCCAGCAGTGGAGCTATGCGGTGCCTAATGCGCCGAAAGGCGTGGTGTTCAGTTATTGGCTCAAGAGCACGCTCAAGCCGGACGCCAAGGATGCGCACAAGGGCCCGGTAAAAATCGTCATTGCCGATGCGCAGGGGCACACGGTGAATACCCTGCACGCTCCCGGCAACGCGGGGTTGAATGAATTCGTGTGGGACAACGATTACCAAGGCCCCACGCCCATCAACTTCGTGAAGGGTGCCAATCCGGAAGGACGAGGCGGGGGACCATCCGTACTGCCGGGCCGTTATGCCGCCACCCTCACCGCGAATGGCCACACGCAAACGCAAACCGTAAGCGTGCGGCTAGATCCGAATCTCAACGTCAGGCTCGCGGATTACCGCGCGCAGTTGCTGGTCGAGCTGGACTTGCGCAATCAGATGAGTGCGCTGAATGAACTGCTCAACCGCCTGAGCGACTGGCAAGGCCGGCTCGACAGCCTGAGTGCTCCGAGCCATGGAGCAGCGCCGCCTAAGGCACTGCTCGCCGATGCCCAGACGCTGAGCCAAAAAATCACGACATTGAAAGACCGGCTCTGGAATCCCGACATCCAGCACAACGTAGACGAGGATTTCCTCAAGGATCTGCCGCGCTTCCACGGTGTGCTGCAATGGAACGGCTTTTTTGTCGGCGGCTATGCGCAGGCGCCCGCACAGTTTGTCACGGACAAGCTGACCGAGCTGCAGGGCGAGTTGCAGGGCTATCTCGACCGGTTCAACCGGTTGCTGAGCCAGGATGTGCCGGCCTTCAACAAGGCTGCGTATGCCGCCGGTGAGCCGACTTTGCCCGTCGGCAAGCCGATCATGTACGAGGCTCCGCAGTTGCCGGCGCAGTAAACCACCGAGATACATCCAACTTCGCAGGAGTAACCCATGAACCGCAACATCAGAATGTTGCTTACCGGGCTGGGTCTGGTTCTCGCCAGTACCGCGGCCTGGGCCGTCACGCCCGCGCATGGTGCTGATGCAGCCCGCAGTGTCGCCGGATGGCCGGGAAATCGTGTTCGTCGCGAACGACGGTACGCTGCGCACGCTTGCGACCGGAGAACCAGCGGCTGAAGATGGAGAATGAAATTCTAAAAAAAGCCGCAGCGTACTTCGCGAAAGAATCCCTGTGAAGTACGCCTGGATCGAGGGGCAACTCGGCCGATATCCGGTCGAGGCGATGTGTCAGGCGCTTGCAGTCAGTCCGAGCGGCTGGGCAAGTTGGCGGCGAGGTGGGCGCACAGACCAGCGTCTGGCCGAACCGGTGCTGCTAGCGCTGATTCGTGCGATTCACACCGAATCGAAAGGCGCTTACGGTTGGCCGCGGATTTGGCGGGAGTTGCACGACCGGGGCATCCCGGCGGGCAAGGAACGCGTCCGCAAGCTGATGCAATCAAACGGCATCCGCGCCCGACACAAACGGTGCTACAAAGCGACGACCGACTCAAAACATAACCTGCCTGGGCGTGCTGCTGCTTCCGCCGCCGTAGGCGGCGAGTAGCATCGCCAGGACGACAAGCTAACCGTGTATCGGGCCGTGGTACTTCCCGTGCATGGTGCACCTCCGCGGTCCGGGCAAGTATAGACATCGCGTTGCGGGCGCGTACGCGCCGATGCGTAAGCTTGACCAGCGGTGCGATTTATCCGGCGGACGCGGTCAGATAGGCGAGGTCAGGAGCGTTGCGCAGCGGAATGGAGACCGACGAACGCCAGCGGCCCTGATTGTCAGTGCCGTATTCCAACCGGTAGTTATTGCCATAAATCGCCGACAGGCGCAGCCGCGTGTTCCGCAGGCCGACGCCGCTCGCCGATTCGCGCGCATCCGCGGCGGTCACGGTCGCGGGAGTGCGGTTGGTGACCATGAACGTCAAGTGATCATCGCTGTAGCGACCGGAAATTTCCACGGTGTCCTTCACCGGCGTCTTCGCGACGCCGTGTTTGATGGCGTTTTCCACCAGCGGCACCAGTAGGAAGGTGGGAATCACATGGTTGCCCACCTGCCGGTCGAGCTTGAGCGTGACTTCCAGTCGGTCTTCGAAACGCGCTTTCATCACCGCGAGGTAGCGCTCGACGAAATATAACTCGTCCTTCACGGTGGTGAACTCATGAAAGCGTTCCGCCAGGCTGCGGCGCAGCAGTGCGCTCAATTCGGTCAGCAGGTTTTCGGCACGGTCCGGGTCCATGTGAATCAGCGCCACGATGGCGTTCAGTGCGTTGAACAGGAAATGCGGGTTCAGTTGTCCGCGTAACGTATCGAGCCGGGCCTCCAGCCATTTGGATTCGAGCTGCGCGGCTTTCACCTGCTCGGACTTGTAGCGCAGGAAGGTGTTGAGGCCGAACAGCACCACCAGTCCCAAGAGATACACTACCGAGTACTGGATCATGCTGCCCATCCAGTACTGCCAGTGCATGTATTCCTGCATTACGGTGTCGAGCGCGACTCTGGCATCGAAGGCGTGATGCACCAGATAATAGGACGCCACCAGCACCGGATACATCACCAGTAAAAACGCGACCGCCACAATCACCTGCCACCACAGGAACCGGCCGGCCCGGTGGTGCCGCAGGCTGAAACCGGTGGCCGTGAAGTACGCGCCCACCAGCAGCGGCAACAGCGGCAGGCGCACCAGCACCTGTTGAATCACGTCGCGGATTCCCACGCCGCCCTTGGCGTCCACCGCCATGTTGAACAACATGGTGGTGATGTCCCAGCTGGCGGCGTATATCCACAACGGCACGCTCACCAGCAGCACGATCAGCAGGCGGCGGTGGAACGGCGAGGCTGGCCGCTGCAGGAACTGCATCAGCCGCGATCCGTTCGCGACCGGCACCGGCTGGGATACAGCCTGGCGTTCAAGCTCCGGGATGGAAACGCTGGATTCAGTCGCGGATGGTTCTGTATGGGTCATGCAGTGTGCGCTCGGGCATCGGCCGCTCTCCCGCGCGGGCTCTATATTGTCACACTCGCGGCTCAAATACTCATGCGGGCGTTGGGGATGATTTCCGTCTGCTCCTCGGCCAGACGCTCGATGGCCTGCATGGATTCCAGCGCCTGACTGCGCAACTGGTTTTCGATGGCGTGGGGCCCGATGAACGGCGGCACCCAGAAATCCGGTTCGATGCTTGCGGTCCAGCTCAGGCGCGTGCCGTCGCCGTCCGCCTGCAGGTGCCAAGTGCTCCGGCCGCGTTTGACATTGCCGCTGCCCGGCACAGTCACGGCCGTGATGTCCTGCGGCCCGAGTTCGGTGAAGCGCTGCACCTGCCGGATAGTACGGCAGAAGATGAACACGCAGCCCACGGTCTCGGTATACACCAGTTGACTGTGGGCATTGATTACTTTCAGCACCCGGCTGACGCGCACGCTGGGATTGATTTCGGGCAGGTGCGCAAAGTCAATCAGCTGGGCATAGACTGCCTGCGGGGCGGCATCCAGATACACCTCGCCGTGGATCCGATAGCCGCCGCCCTGTTGTGTGACCTGCAGCGTGTCGAAGCGCGCCGCCGCCGCGTGCATCGCGAGCAAAAGACCCAGCGCAAAAACCACCGGCGTCAGAAGCCGCCGGTGGTGTTGCGTGTTATCACGTCTCAACACGTGGCAAGTCTGGCAGGTAGTTGAAAAACGCCATCCATGGCCTTTTTCAACTCGCTCCGCCGCGGTACACGCCCGCGGCTCGCTCCGAAAATCAAAAAGCACTTATGCGAATGATTTTCGCTGCGGCACAT
>JAGXAZ010000116.1 GCA_018971365.1 Gammaproteobacteria bacterium
AGTGGCTTCGCCCACGCCCATGTTGAGCGTGATCTTGGTGATACGCGGCACCTGCATGGGGTTGGCGTAACTGAACCGCTTGCTGAGTTCCGGCACCACGGTTTCACGATAATAGGTTTGCAATCGGGACATGCGTGCGCCTCAGACGTCAACCACTTCTTTGTTGGAACGGAAGATGCGCACCTTGCGGCCATTCTCCAGGGTACGCACGCCCACACGGTCACCCTTCTTGGTGACTGGATTGAAAAGCATCACGCGCGAGATGTGGATCGGCATTTCGCGCTCGACGATGCCGCCCGTGACTCCGGCGTTGGGATTCGGACGCTGGTGTTTCTTGGCCATGTTCAGGTTCTCGACGATCACGCGCTTGCCTTCGATCACCTTGAGGATGGCGCCGCGTCGGCCCTTGTCCTTGCCGGCAATCACGATGACCTCGTCGCCTTTCTTGATTCTGCTCATGCGTCTGCGTTCCTCATGCTCACAGCACTTCCGGCGCCAGCGAAATGATGCGCATGAACCGCTCGGTGCGCAGCTCGCGCGTGACCGGCCCGAAGATGCGCGTACCGATGGGCTCCAGCTTGTTGTTGAGCAGTACCGCCGCATTGCTGTCGAAACGGATCAATGAACCGTCCGGGCGGCGCACACCGCTCCGGGTACGCACCACCACGGCCTCGTAGATCTCGCCCTTCTTGACCTTGCCGCGCGGAATGGCGTCGCCGATGCTCACCTTGATGACATCGCCGATACGCGCATAGCGGCGCTTGGAGCCGCCCAGCACCTTGATGCATTTCAGGCTGCGTGCGCCGCTGTTGTCGGCGGCATCGAGCACGGTGCGCATCTGGATCATGACTGCACGTCCGCCTGGCTGGCCGCAGGCGCAGGCTGCGCGTGCGCCAGGATCTGCACCAGCTTCCAGGCCTTGTGACGGGACATCGGCCGGCACGGTGCGATCACCACGGTATCGCCTTCCTGGCAGGCATTCTGCTCATCGTGCGCCTTGATCTTGGTGCGCCGGCGCAGGATCTTGCCGTACTCGGGATGCCTGACCACGCGCTCCACCACCACCGTGATGGTCTTGTCCATCTTGTTGCTGAGCACCCGTCCGGTGACGGTGCGCCCGGGCTTCACGGCTGCGCCGCTCGTAGTCATTTGCCCACTGCCTTGGCCCGCTCGGCGAGCACGGTTTTGACGCGCGCGATGTTCTTGCGCACGTTGTGTATCTGGTGGCCGCGCGGCATCTGGCCGCTGGCCTGCTGCATCGCCAGGTTAAACTGCTCCTGACGCAGCGCCAGGAGTTCTTCCTGCAGCTGTTTGTCGTTCTTGGCGCGCAGTTCCTTGGCGTCCATCACATCACCTGGCGGCTGACAAACGTCGTGGTCACGGAGATCTTGGCGGCGGCTAGGCGGAAGGCCTTGCGCGCCGTAGTTTCGTCCACGCCTTCCATCTCATAGAGCATCGAACCCGGCTGCACCTTGGCCACCCAGTACTCGACATTGCCCTTGCCGTTGCCCATACGCACTTCTAGCGGCTTCTTGGTCACCGGCACGTCCGGAAACACCCGGATCCAGATCTTGCCGCCGCGCTTCACGAAATGCGTCATGGCACGGCGTCCGGCCTCGATCTCGCGCGCGGTGAGGCGGCCGCGATCCGTGGCCTTCAGGCCGTATTCGCCGTAGGCCACGCTGTTGCCCGACTGCGCCAGGCCGCGGTTGCGGCCTTTGTGCTGCTTGCGGAACTTGGTGCGCTTAGGCTGCAACATCGGCCTTCACCCCGGTTTTGGCCTTGTCGGCGGCGGCATCGCGCCCGACGCTGATTTCACTGGCGTCCAGAATCTCGCCCTTGAAGATCCACACCTTGACGCCGATCACGCCGTAAGTGGTCTTGGCCTCGGCCGTGCCGTAATCGATGTCGGCGCGCAGCGTGTGCAGCGGCACGCGACCTTCGCGGTACCACTCGCTGCGTGCGATTTCCGCGCCGTTCAGGCGTCCGGACACACGCACTTTCACGCCCAGTGCCCCGACACGCATGGTGTTCTGCACCGCACGCTTCATGGCGCGGCGGAACATGATGCGGCGTTCGAGCTGCTGCGCAATGCCTTCGGCCACCAGATAGGCGTCGAGTTCGGGCTTGCGGATTTCCTCGATGCTCACGTCTACTTCGGTGCCCGGCATCATCTTGATGAGTTGCGCGCGCAGCGCATCGATGTCCTCGCCTTTCTTGCCAATCACCACGCCCGGGCGCGCGGTGTGGATGGTGATTTGGCATTTTTTCGCGGGGCGCTTGATCTCCACGCGGCTTACCGAAGCTTGCGCCAGCTTGCGTTTCAAAAACTCACGCACCTTCAAATCGGCATGCAGGTTCTCGGCGTAGGCGCCCTTGCTCGCGAACCACTTCGAGTTCCAGTCGGAGGCAATGCCCAGACGGAAGCCCACCGGATTGACTTTCTGGCCCATGGCTTTGTCCTTACTCGTCCGCCACTGTCAGGCTGATGTGGCTGGTACGTTTCAGAATGCGTGCACCGCGGCCCTTGGCACGCGGCATCATGCGCTTCATGCGCGGACCGTCGTCCACGCACACGCGCCGGACTTTCAATGCGTCAATATCCGCGCCGTTGTTGTGCTCGGCATTGGCGATGGCCGACTCCAGCACTTTCTTCAGCAACTGCGCGGCGCGCCGCGGGCTGAACTCCAGGATCTTGAGCGCCTCCCCGACCGGCTGGCCGCGGATCTGGTCGGCCACGAGCCGCGCCTTGTAGGGCGTGACGCGCGCGAATTTATGGGTTGCCGCTATCTGCATGCTTGCGTACTCAGGTCTTGGCCTCGGTGGTTTCAGCGGCCACCCTACGCTCGCCGTGCCCCTTGAACACGCGGGTGGCGGCGAACTCGCCGAGCTTGTGGCCGACCATGTTCTCGCTCACCAGCACCGGCACATGTTGATGACCGTTGTGCACTGCAAGCGTAAGGCCCACCATTTCAGGGGTGACCATAGAGCGGCGCGACCAGGTCTTGATCGGCCGACGGTTATTGCCGGCCACCGCCGCCTCGACCTTCTTGGCGAGGTGCGGATCAACGAACGGGCCTTTGCGAATCGAACGCGGCACGGTGCTAACCTCTCATCATTTGGCGTTGCGCCGGCGCACGATCATGCGATCAGTGCGCTTGTTGGCGCGCGTCTTGTAACCCTTGGTGGGCTGACCCCAGGGCGAGACCGGATGCGGATTGCCCTGCCCGGACTTGCCTTCGCCGCCGCCGTGCGGGTGGTCAACCGGATTCATGACCACGCCGCGTACCGTGGGACGGATGCCGCGCCAGCGGCGCGCGCCCGCCTTGCCATATTGGCGCAGGTTGTGCTCGCCGTTGCCGACCTCGCCGACCGTGGCGCGGCAGTTAATGTGCACCTTGCGCATTTCACCGGAGCGCAGCCGTACGGTGGCGTGGGCGCCTTCGCGCGCCACCACCTGCACCGAGGCGCCGGCGCTGCGCGCGAGTTGCGCGCCCTTGCCGGGTTGCAGCTCCACGCAGTGCACCTGGGTGCCGACCGGAATGTTGCGCAGCGGCAGCGCATTGCCCGGCTTCACGGGCGCGTGGCTGCCGGCGAGGATTTCCTGGCCGCGCTCCACGCCCTTGGGCGCGATGATGTAGCGGCGCTCGCCATCCTTATATAGCACCAGCGCCAGATGCGCGGTGCGATTTGGATCGTATTCAATGCGTTCCACCCGACCGCTGACGCCGTCCTTGTCACGTTTGAAATCAATCAGGCGGTAATGCTGCTTGTGGCCGCCGCCCTGGTGGCGCGTGGTGATGCGGCCCATGTTGTTGCGCCCGCCGCGCCGGGTCTGGCGCGCGAGCAACGCCGCGTGCGGCCCGCCCTTATGCAGGCCGGGAGTGCTGACCATGACCACGGCACGCCGGCCGGGCGAGGTGGGTCTGGCTTTTTTGACCGGCATGACTGCTACCGCCTCAGGCCTTATCGCCCATGAAATTGATGGAACTGCCCGGCGCCAGGCGCACGTAGGCTTTCTTCCAGTTGCTCTGCGTACCGGTACGCTGACCGGTGCGCTTGGTCTTGCCGCGCACGTTCACGATCTGCACGTCCGTGACCTTGACGTCAAAAAGCTTTTCCACCGCACGGCGCACGCGCGGCTTGTCGGCATCGCGGCGCACGCGGAACACCACCTGGTTGTGGATTTCGCCCACCTGCGTGGCTTTTTCCGACACGTGCGGCCCGAGCAGCACGCGCGTCACGGATTCGTGCCTGAGTTTCATGCCAGCCACTCCTCAAGACGGCGGATGGACGGCACGGTCAGCAACACCTTGGCGTAACCCACGAGACTCACCGGATCCAGTCCAGTAACTTCGCGCACCTCGACGTTCACAAGGTTGCGCGCCGCCAGATACAGCTTTTCGTCCACCTGCTCGGTGACGATCAGCACGTTGCTTTCCAGACCCAGCGCCTTGAGCTTGCTCACCAGTTGCTTGGTCTTCGGCGCCTCGACGCTAAACTCCGACAGCACCACCACGCGTTGCTGACGCACGAGCTCCGACAGGATCACGCGCATCGCGCCCTGATACATCTTGCGGTTGACCTTCTGACTGAAGTCGCGTGGCACCGCCGCGAAGGTCTTGCCGCCGCCGCGCCACAAGGGACTGCGGATCGAGCCGGCGCGCGCCTGGCCCGAACCTTTCTGCGCCCAGGGTTTCTTGCCGCCGCCGCGCACCATGCCGCGGGTCTTTTGCGCCTTGGTACCGGCACGCCCGCCGGCCAGAACCGCGGTCACCACCTGATGTACCAGCGCTTCGTTGAATCCGCGCGCGAAAGTCGCGTCCGACAGCGTTATGGATTTCCCGCCCGAGTTGCTGTGCAGCTGCATTTCCATGTTGCGCCCCTCAACCGCCCGCCACTGGGCGGATGATGAGCTTGCCGCCCTCCGAGCCGGGCACGGCGCCTTTCACCAGCAGTAGATTCTTGTCGGCATCCACGCGCACCACCTCGAGATTGAGCGTCGTGCGGCGCACAGCGCCGAGATGCCCGGACATTTTCTTGCCGGGGAACACGCGTCCCGGAGTCTGGCGCTGGCCGATGGAGCCGGGCGCGCGGTGCGACAGTGAGTTGCCGTGGGTGGCGTCGCCCATGGTGAAATGGTGGCGCTTGATGGTGCCCTGGAAGCCTTTGCCGAGACTGGTGCCGGTCACCGACACCTTCTGGCCGGGCTTGAAAATATCCACCTTGACTTCGCCGCCGGGCTTAAGCTCTGCGCCTTCGTCCTCAGACAGCCGGAACTCGCCCGACACGCGGCCTGCGCCGGTATTCGCCTTCGCGTAGTGACCGGCAAGCGCCTTGGTAACGCGGCTCGCGCGGCGATTGCCGGCAGTTACCTGCACGGCACGATAGCCGTCGGTATCCGCGCTTTTCACCTGGGTGATGCGGTTGGGTTCGACTTCAATGACGGTCACCGGCACCGACACGCCGTCTTCCAGGAAAACGCGGGTCATGCCGCATTTGCGACCGATCAGGCCCAGAGCCATCTTGTAATCCTCATCAAGTGCCGACTGCGATTGGTCAGCACGTCGTTAAACCACACGCGGCCCGATGGGGGTGACCCCACCGGGCCGCAGCGAGCCGAGAATTATACCAGCGTGTTCGACCCGGCAACAGGGCCGGGCGTACTCAGTTGACCTTGATGCGCACGTCCACGCCAGCCGGCAAATCCAGCTTCATCAGGGCGTCCACGGTTTTGTCCGTCGGATTGACGATGTCCATGAGGCGCTTGTGCGTGCGGATTTCGTACTGATCGCGGGCATCCTTGTCGGCGTGCGGCGATACCAGTACGGTAAAACGCTCCATCTTGACCGGCAGCGGAATCGGACCCTTGACCTGGGCGCCGGTGCGTTTGGCGGTGTCGACGATTTCCTTGGCCGACTTGTCAATCAGCCGGTAATCAAAGGCCTTGAGGCGAATGCGGATGGTTTCGGTAGCCATGGCTGGATTACTCGATGATCTTCGCCACCACGCCGGCGCCGACGGTGCGGCCGCCCTCGCGGATGGCAAAGCGCAGTCCGTCCTCCATGGCGATCGGGCTGATCAAGGACACCACCATCTTGATGTTGTCCCCGGGCATGACCATCTCCACGCCCTTCGGCAGGTCCACCGAGCCGGTCACGTCCGTGGTGCGGAAGTAAAACTGCGGCCGGTAGCCGTTGAAGAACGGAGTGTGCCGTCCGCCCTCTTCCTTGGTGAGCACGTACACTTCGGCCTCAAACTTGGTGTGCGGGGTGATGGAGCCGGGCTTGGCCAAGACCTGGCCGCGCTCGACTTCCTCGCGCTTGGTGCCTCTCAGGAGCACGCCGATGTTGTCGCCCGCCTGCCCCTGATCGAGGAGCTT
>JAGXAZ010000010.1 GCA_018971365.1 Gammaproteobacteria bacterium
CCAGCCACAGGAGTCGCGTGGCAGGCGTAAGCGCGCCGCGCAGCGCGGCAAGATCGGTGCAGTCCACGAAGCTCAGCCTGAGCTGCCAGGGCTGCATGATTTCGCGCAGCAGCCGCATCACTCCGTGGTAGGCATCGCGGCTGCAAATCACGTGATCGCCGGGTTTGAGTGCCTGGAAAACCGCGCCGGCGGCGGCCACGCCCGAGGCAAACGCCAGTGCGGTGCTGCCGCCTTCGAGCGCCGCGAGACAGCGTTCCCATTGCACGCGGTTGGGGTTGGCGACACGCGCATAACTGAAACCATGCGGGTAGCTGCCGTCGGCCTCGCGCGCGTAGGTAGTGGACAGATGAATCGGCGGACTCACGGCGGAGGTGGCGGCATCCGAGGCGTGACCGGCGTGCACGCTCAGAGTTTCGATGTGTGGGACGGAACGGCTCGGCATCAACAGGCTCCGGGTTGCAAAGCGGCAGGTTACAGGGAAATGCGGCGCGTCGCGTTCAGGTCGGCGCTACGAAGGTCACACGATTGCGACCCTGCTTCTTCGCCTCGTACATGGCGCGGTCGGCGATCTTGAACAGCTCCTCGAATTTGACCGCCTGACCCTGGGCGCGCGCGGTCACGCCGATGCTGGCGGTGACCGCAATGCCCTCGGGCTTTAGGCTGGCAATGGACCGGCAGATATCCTCGGCGCGGCGGTGTGCATCCTCGGCCTTGCAGTGGTTCAGCAGCACCACGAACTCCTCGCCGCCGACGCGCGCCGCCAGATCGCCCTCGCGGCAGGCCTGGTGCAGCATGGCGCCGGTCTTGGCGAGCACGCTGTCGCCAAACTGATGACCGCGGGTGTCGTTGATGTTCTTGAAGTGGTCGAGGTCAATCACCAGCAGGCTCACCGGATAATCGTAGCGCGTCGCGTTGCTGAAATACTTGGGCGCGAACTCGCGCAACGAATTGCGGTTGTACAGACCGGTGAGTTCGTCCTTCATGGCCAACTGGTACAACTGCTGCGACTGTTTTTCCACCTGATCCAGCAACTGCTTGTTGATGATCAGGTTGCGCACGCGGGCGCGTACCTCCTCTTCGAGCGGCGGCTTGGTGGTGTAATCGTTGACGCCGAGGCGGAACAGCTCGATGCGTCGCGAGGGATCGTCCATGCCGGAGAGCGCGAGAATCGGCACGCGGCGTTTGCTCGAGGCCAGATTGCGCACGCGGTTCACCAGGCCCACGCCGCTGATCGGGCCTTCCAGCAGGATGTCGCTGACGATCAGGTCGTAGTCCTGTTTCTCGAAGGCCTCGAGCGCGGCATCCGCCGTCCGAAAATGATCCACTTTCAGGTTCATCTGGGTGAGCAGGCGGATCATGATGTGCGAGGCCACCTGGCTGTCCTCGATGTACAGCACGCGACCGCGTACCTCCTGCGGCTCCTGGAGGAAAAAACGGCTCAGGTGGTCGGTGAGGTCCTTGGCGTCGGTGCGTTCCTGGATCTCGGTGACCCCGGCTTCGAAGGCCTCGTGGCGCTGGCGCTGGTCCTCGGTGGACGTCAGCAGGATGAACGGGGTCTTGACGAACTGCGGCAGGGTGCGCAGGTGCTGGCAGAGTGCGATGCCGTCAATCCCCGGCAGGCTCAGGGCGGCACACACCAGCCCCACCGATTCCTTGTGCAGCACGTCCAGGGCTTCTTCGCCGCTGCCCACGGCGATGGAGTGATGGCCGAGGTTGGCCACCATCTTTTGCAGCACACTGCGAAACACCTTGGAATGGTCAACGATCAGGATGTTCATGCCGAATTCGTGTTGGCCCCGCCCGCATCCCCGCGCATCAGTGTACTCGGGGCCGCAGCGCCCGGCATGCCGGGGCCGCGCACCCCGGGACGGGCGCACCCGCCGGCGTACAATCGCGTCGAGTGCCGCGCCGCGCCGCGTTGCGTGCCGCCGAGGGAAAATGCGCACCCGCCATACGCTTCGCTTGCAAGGGGATCGAGATGAAACTCAGAACCGTCATTGTCATCTTGCTGTTCATTTTGGTGGTGATCGCCGTGCTTGGCGCCTTCTGGCACTCCGTGTGGTGGGTGTTCATCCCCGCCGGTCTGCTCGCGCTGCTCGCGCTCTACGACCTCACCCAGACGCGGCACACCATCCTGCGCAACTACCCGATCTTCGGCCATCTGCGCTATGCCTTCGAAGACATCCACACCCAGGTCCGCCAGTACTTCATCGAGGGCGACATGGAGGGCTTGCCGTTCGCGCGCGAGCAGCGCGAGATGGTGTACGAGCGCGCCAAGAACGAAGGTCTGGTGCATCCCTTCGGTACCGTCGAGAACGTGTATCGCGCCGGCTACGAGTGGATCAATCATTCGATTGTCGGCCGCTGGCCCGCCAAAGAAGAACCGCGCGTCAAAGTCGGCGGATCGCAATGCTCCAAACCCTATTTGGCCTCGCATTTCAACATTTCCGCCATGAGTTTCGGCTCGCTCTCGGCCAACGCCATCGAGGCGCTGAACAGGGGCGCCAGACTCGGCGGCTTTGCGCACGATACCGGCGAGGGCGGCATCAGCAAATATCACTTGAAACCCGGCGGCGACCTGATCTGGGAGCTGGGCACCGGCTATTTCGGCTGCCGCACGAAAGACGGCAAGTTCGATCCCGTACAGTACCGGGAGCGCGCCACACTCGACAACGTGAAAATGGTGGCCATCAAGTTGTCGCAGGGCGCCAAACCCGGCGGCGGCGGCATTCTGCCCGCGGCCAAGCTCACGCGCGAGATCGCCGTGGCGCGCGGCGTGCCCATGGGTCACGATGTGGATTCGCCACCCTATCACAGCGTGTTCTCGACGCCGCGCGAAATGCTCGAATGGGTGCAGCAGTTGCGCGAGCTCTCCGGCGGCAAACCCGTGGGTTTCAAGCTCTGTGTCGGGCGCCAGGACCAGTTCATGGGCATCGTCAAGGCCATGCTGGAAACCAAAATCCTGGTGGATTTCATCACCGTGGACGGCGGCGAGGGTGGTACCGGCGCGGCGCCGCAGGAACTCTCCGATTTCATGGGCACGCCTTTGGTGGATGCGCTCATCTTTGCGCACAACACGCTGGTGGGCGCGAATCTCAGAAAGGAAATCCGCGTCATGGCGAGCGGCAAGATCATCAGCGGCTTCGACGTGGCCGCGAAACTCTGCATGGGCGCCGACCTGTGCAATTCGGCGCGCGGCATGATGTTCGCGCTGGGCTGCATCCAGGCGCGCCGCTGCCACACCAACACCTGCCCCACGGGCATTACCACGCAGGACCCGTGGCGCGTGCAGGGCCTGGTGGTCAAGGACAAGGCCGAGCGCGTGGCGAACTACCACCGGAACACCATCCGTCATTTCCTGTGGGTGATCGCCGCCGCCGGCCTGAACGGGCCCGAAGACCTGAAACCGGAAATCCTGAACCGCCGCGTTTCGCTCACCGAAATCAGAACCTATCGCGAGCTTTATCCGTACCTCGAAACCGGGGACTTGCTTGAGGGGCGGGCGCCGGAGTTGTATAAAAAACCGTGGGTGATGGCGAGCGCCGGAAGCTTTTAAGAACGGCTTATTTTGTAGGGTCTGAAAGCAGCAAAGATAAAAACGGCGAGGAGCCGAGAAAGTATAACTACCACTTTAAGCACATGACCACCGTCGGCGAACCCATCGAGCGAAAACGTGGCGCTGGTACTACAACGAAGTCGGCAAACGCGAAGCCGTGATCGTGGATACCTGGTGGCAGACCGAGAACGGCGGATTCCTGTGCAGCACCCTGCCCGCACTCGATCCGATGAAGCCCGGCAGTGCCGGTCCCGGCGTGCCGGGCATCTTTCCGATCATCTACGACGAGAACCGTGAAGAAATTTCCGCGGGTTCCGGCCGCGCGAGCAACATCTGCATCCGCAATTCCTGGCTCCGGGATCATGCAGACGATTTGGGGCGATGACGATCGCTTCGTGAAAACCTATTACTCACGCTACTGCAAGAATCCCAAAAGCAAGAACTGGCAGGATTGGCCGTATCTGGCGGGTGATGGCGCGATGCAGGCAGAAGATGGCTACTTCCGCATCTTGGGCCGCATCGATGACGTCATCAACGTTTCGGGACATCGACTGGGCACCAAGGAAATCGAATCCGCGTGTTTGACGGTGCCAGAGGTCGCTGAAGCCGCCGTGGTACCGGTAGCAGACGAGCTCAAGGGTTGCATGCCCGAGGTCTACATCGCCCTCAAGCCCGGCCATGAAGGCACGCCCGATGTCATCAACCGCAACATCAAGGCCAACGAGGACATCACCGGCAAGTTCGCACGGTCGAAGCACATCTACCTCGTCCCCGACATGCCCAAGTCGCGTTCGGGTAAGATCATGCGCCGAGTGCTGGCTTCCATCTCCAACCGGCGTTATGTGGGTGATGTGACGACCCTGGCAAACCCGGCCGTGGTCGAGGAGATCCGCATAATGGTACAAGGCAAGGAGAAGGTTGTTACCACCGCAGCGGTGCCCGATGATATCGGCAAGTTCGGTCAGAATGAGTAACTATCGTCTGATTTAAAAGAGCACAACCACCATCGTGTACCCGCGAGGGTTGCGGTTACTTCAAAATTCTGGTGCTGCAGACAGCGTTGTCTTGAACTGGGAACCACACACATAACAATTTGCCCTGGACGCAAAACAGCGGGCAGACACGCGCGCTGTACGAAGCAATCACACATTCTGACCTGTGGTGTAGGATGGAATCACTGAAATCCAGATGATTACTTCCATGAAACACCGCAACCAACCATGCTCGGTGGACACAGTGGAACCCGGGAAGCATGGCCACACACCCCGCTTGACTCCAAACTCTGCATCCAACATGCCAGTTCTTTATCCCCGCTATGCGCGTCATTTGTCTTTGCAGAATTTCGGTGAAGCGGCCCAATCGCGTCTAGCACACTCCGGCGCCCTCATAGTCGGTCTGGGCGGATTGGGCTCGGCAGCCGCTGTGTATCTTGCCGCTGCCGGCATTGGCCGATTGGTACTGGCTGATTTTGATCGCGTGGATGAAACCAACCTGCAGCGCCAGATCCTGTACCGCATGAAGGATGTGGGCCGGCGCAAGACGCAGGCGGCAAGCGCCGCCTTGCGGGCGCTTAATCCCACACTTGAGGTCGAGGAACTTGATGGGCGCCTGGCGGATGCTAAGCTGGCAAGCGCAATCAGTCAGTGCGACATTGTGATCGACGGCAGTGATAATTTCGCAACGCGTGCCGCCGTCAACCAGGCTTGCCTAGCCCGGCGGCGCCCGCTTGTATCCGGCGCCGCCCTTCGCTGGGAGGGACGGCTGGCAGTTTTCGATCTGCGCGAGGACGACAGCCCCTGTCTTGCCTGCCTGCACCCGGACATGAGTGAATCACTGGAGACATGCGAACGCGGCGGCGTGCTCGGTCCGCTCGTGGGGGTGATCGGCAGCCTGCAAGCCGTCGAGGCGCTGAAGCTGCTGACCGGCACCGGTACGCCCATGAGCGGACGACTGCTGCGCTACACTGCGCACAGCGGACGTTTCAGCGAGTTCAGCATCGGCCGGCGGGTCGACTGTCCTGCATGCCGGGATCGGTCGGCGGCCGGCTAATGATTCGCACAGCGCTCAGGGGTTCTGCAGTGCCACTCCTTTGACCTGCGCATAGACGGCACAGCCCGGTTGCAGGTCGAGTTCGCGCGCCGAACGACGGCTCACCCGCGCGAGCAACGGAGTGTTGCCGATGCGCAAGGAAACCACAACCGCGGCATCCGGCAGTTCGGCGAGCGCGACGACCCTCGCCGGCAGCACGTTGAGGATGCTGCTTGTCTGTGGGCGGGTGCGCGCCAGGCTCACGTCCCGGGCATGCACCAGCACCCGCAGACGCGCACCGGGTGCGGCTGGCCGGCCGGCAGTGACCAAGAGTTCGCCGTCAGAGAATGCCAGCCGGCTTACGCCATCGTCCGCGTCATGCTTGACAAATTCGGTGTTGATGGCGACCACCGCATCGGGGCGGCGGGCTAGCGGCAGCGAGATATCCGCCGCCAGCTTGTCGGCCGGCCCTAGCGCACGCACCCGCCCGGCCTCCAGCAGCAGCAGATGGTCAGCGAAACGTACCGCCTCCTCGGCGGAATGAGTCACGTAGATCATAGGCAAAGCCTCTGCCGCATGCAGCGCTTCCAGCGCATGCAGCAGCGTCGCACGCAGCTCCTTGTCGATCCCGGAGAATGGCTCATCGAGCAGCAGCAGCCGCGGGGCTGCGAGCAGCGCCCGCAGCAACGCGACCCGCTGGCGCTCTCCGCCGGAAAGTGTCACCACCCTGCGTTGCAGCTGTGCGCTGAGACCGAAGCGCTCGGCGGCAGCGGCAAAAGTACCGCGACGCTCCGCCGGCGGCCGGCGGCGCCACCCGTAGCGCAGCGCTTGCTCCACTGTGCAGCCGGGCAGGAACACCGGATGCTGGAATACCAAGCCGACGCGGCGGCTGTGCGGCGGGATGCGCACACCTTGTTCCCGGTCCTCCCAGAGTTCATCGCCATATGCGATGCGTGCCTGCGCTCCACGCTCGAGGCCAGCCATGAGCCTGAGGAGCGTCGTTTTGCCGGCTCCGGACGGCCCGAAAATAACGCTGCGGCCCTGTGCCGGCAATATGCCCTGCACATCCAGGTCGAATCCCCCCTGCCGCAGCTGGAAACGAAACGTGAGCATGCCGATCAGCGCCGCCGCTGGGTGATGAGATACAGCAATAGCAGCGCCGTGAAACTCATACCGACAGCGACCGCAGAAAGCAGGTCCGCCTGGTGGTATTCGAGTGCTTGCACGTGATCGTAAATCGCCAGCGACAGCACACGCGTCCGGCCGGGGATATCGCCGCCCACCATCAGCACCACGCCGAACTCGCCGAAGGTATGGATGAAGCCGAGCACAGCTGCTGTCAGCACGTCAGCGCGCAGCAGCGGCAGCACCACGCTCACCAGCCGGTCCCACGGTCCGGCACCGAGCAGCGCCGCTGTCTCCAGATGGTGTGTATCCAGCCGTTCAAACCCTGAAGTCAGCGGCTGCACCACCAGTGGCAGGGAGTACACCATGGAGGCGATCACCAGGCCGGTGAAGGTGAATGCGAAGCTCGCGCCGGACCAGCGCACTGCAAGCGCACCCAGCGGTCCGTGCGGACCGAGCGCCAGTAGCAGATAAAAACCAAGTACGGTTGGCGGCAGGGCGAGTGGCAACGCCACCAGTGCGTAGGCGGCGCGACGCACAATGGTTTTCCGCCGCACCAGCCACCAAGCGAGTGGTATTCCGGTGAGCAGCAGCAGGAAGGTCGTGACCGTGGCGAGTTCCACACTCAGAACCAGCGGTGACCAATCAAACATTGCGGATGATACCGAAGTCACTGGTGGGCAGGCGGTTGGGATTTTGCGACTTCCGGAAGACGGTAGCCGAGTCGCGCGATCAGGGGGCGGGCCGGCCCACGCAGAAACCGCAGAAAGCTGCGCGCTGCCTCGATATTGCGGGCATGTACCAGCAGTACCGCTTGTTGATTAATGGGCGAATAGAGTGAAACCGGCACCACCCAATGGGAACCGCTTCGCCAAAGCCCGGCGGCCAGCAGCTGGGCTAACGATACGAATGCATACTGGGCGCCACCACTGATAGTGAATTGCAATGCTTGCCCCACATCCTCGCCAAAAACCAGGCGAGAATGCAATTGCTTGAGCAATCCGAGCCGCTCCAGAACTTCCTGCGCCGCTTGTCCGTAGGGCGCGAAATGCGGATTGGCGAGCGCCAAGTGGGCAAAGGCAGCGCTGCGCAATGTTGCGGGACCCGCGACAGGTGACGCTTGTGCTCCCCACAGTACCAGCACCCCCTGAGCATAGGTAAATCGACTGGCGCTTTCGGCCAAGCCGCCCGCCACCAACTGACGGGGATATAGGGCGTTCGCCGAAAGGAACACGTCGTACGGCGCGCCATTGGTAATCAGCGCATAGAGTCCGCCGGAGGATCCGGCAATGGCCACCACACGGATGCCGGATTGGCGGCTATACGCAGCTGCAATGGTTTGAAGCGGCTTGTAGAAATCGGCGGCTACCGCGACCCTTATGCTGGTCCCTGCTTGCACTGCCAACGGCAGTGCAAGCAGGGTGCCGACAAATCCTCTGGCCCACTTGCGTGGGGATATCCCACTCCGCTGTCGTCTGGATTTCGAACGTGCGGAGACTACCACTTTATCAGCGGCTGGTGGCAGGAGGCCGGATGATGAGAGGGATCAAAGTCGCGACTAACAGAATCACCGCGATAATATGCAGTGCCTGGGCGTAGCCTCCGGTGCTTTCGCGCAGAAACGCGGTAAGCATCGGCCCCAATACGCCGCCGAATCCCCATGCGGTCAGCATCAGGCCGTAGATCGGTCCGATGTTCTTCGAACCAAAATAGTCGGTGGCAAACGCCGGCATGGTACCAAACCCTCCGCCGTAGCATAGCAACACGATAAACGCCAAGGTCGTGAAAATCACGAACACGTGCGCGTACGGTATCGCGAAGAAGATCACCACCTGCAAAAGATACATGGTGATGAACACATTGCGCCGTCCGATTGCATCCGACAACCAAGCCCAGGCCAGTCGCCCAAAGCCGTTGGCGATGGATATGATGCCGACCATCCCCGCCGCGACCAATGCAGTCACACCCGTCAGCTGCTGCACCATGGGTGCTGCCTGTGAAATGATGCTAATGCCGGCCACCACATTGAGGAACAGAATCCCCCAAAGCGCGTACCATTGCCATGTGCGCAAAGATTCCTTGAATAGATATTCGCGCGTGCTGCGCTGGGACTGGACGCGTGCTGAAGGCGACCAGCCTTCCGGCGCCCAACCGGCGGGTGGATTGCGCATGACTAGCGCACCGACCACGACCATGATCAAGTATGCGATACCCAGTATTGCGAACGTCTCCATCACGCCCACGTCCTTGATGAGCCAGGCAGCGACCGGTGCAGTTATCAGCGCACCCGCGCCGAATCCCGCCACCGCGATTCCGGTAATCATGCCGCGTTTGTCCGGGAACCATTTGACCAGCGTAGCAACCGGCACGATATAACCCAGACCGACCCCCAATCCACCCAGCAGGCCGTAGCTGAGATATAGTACTCCGAGGTGGTGAGCGGACATGCTTGCCAGGAACACCCCCGCGCCGTAGAAAATACCGGCAACGACGCCCACAATGCGTGGCCCTTTGCGGTTCATCCACAGCCCGCCAAAAAAGCAGCCGAAACCTAACACTAGAATGGCAATAGAAAAGGTCAGTGTGATTTGCGCGATGCTCCAGCCGTAGGATGCTGCCAGAGGTTTGACGAACACACTCCAGGCGTACACTGCGCCCAATGCGAGCTGCATGAGCACACCACCTGCCGCAATCCACCATCGGTTCTGCATATAGCCTCCTAGGTTTCAGGTTGAATCTAAGAATTAAGTGACCAGCAGGCACAAGTGGCGGCGATATCTACCCCGTCTTTGCATAACTTGTCAACAACCGCTTGCTGCTTAAGGCAATGTGGCCCTTCTGCCAGACCCAAAAACTACCGGCGCCCGAGTCCGGGAGCTACTCCACGACTTAATATTGCCAGGCTGGACAGCCGTAACCTGGCAGGTACACACTTAGGTATTCCCTAGTACCCAAAATGTTCACAGGGGGATGTTATGAACAGATTCACTGCAATACTGTCGCTGGCACGCGAAGCCCTGCGGCCGCCCCGTCCGATTGATCCGGTACGGACGCCTGCGAAACACTGGCAACCCTCCTTATGGGCGAGTTGGCTGCCCCTGCGACAGATTGAAAACTTCCGCGAGATATTCCGCGCCCTGCACGAAAACCGCGACAACCTTGACTACGCTTGGCGCATTCTCAACCACGGTGTGTGCGACGGCTGTTCGCTTGGCACCACCGGCATGCACGACTGGACCATGGAAAACATCCATGTATGCAACGTGCGCCTGCGCCTGCTGCGCCTGAATACGCTTCCAGCCCTCGATATCGAACGGCTGAAGGATGCCGGCGCAATGGCCAAACTCGGCGGCAAAAAAATGCGTGCTCTCGGACGTCTCCCCTATCCGATGCTGCGTCGGCGTGGTGAGGCGGGCTTCCAACGCATAAGTTGGGATCAGGCCCTCGGGATAGTCGCGGAAAAAATTCGGGCGACCACGCCGGACCGCACGTATTTCTACATGACCAGCCGCGGTGAGCCCAATGAGAACTATTACGCATTCCAGAAAATGGCGCGTGCCATCGGCACCAACAACGTGGACAACGCCGCGCGCATCTGTCATTCGCCCAGCACATTTGGTCTCAAGGCTACGCTCGGCGTAGCCGCAACCACGTGCAGCTACAAGGACCTGATCGGGACCGATCTGGTGGTGTTCGTCGGCTCCAACGTCGCCAACAACCAGCCGATGATGAGCAAATACCTGTTCTATGCGCGCAAGGCCGGTACCAAAGTCGCGGTCATCAATCCGTTCCGCGAACCGGCCATGGAACTGAACTGGGTTCCCTCGGACTTGGAAAGCGCGCTGTTCGGCACGCGTCTCACTGACTGCTTCTTCCAGGTGCGCCCGGGCGGCGATGTGGCGTTCTTCACCGGTGCACTGCGCAAACTCGTTGATCTCGGCCTCATGAACGAGAGTTTTGTGCGCGAGCACACCGCCGACTTCGACAAGGTGATCACCGCAGCCCGTGCAATATCCTGGGCGGAGCTGGAGCGCTCCAGCGGTGTGGCGGAAGCGGGGATGGAGGCTTTCGCGCGCATGGTTGGTGAGGCCGAGCGCGCCGTTTTCGTCTGGGGTATGGGCATTACTCAGCATGCCTGCGGTGAGGATAACGTCTATTCGATCGTGAACCTGGCCCTGGCCCGCGGCTTCGTAGGTCGTGAAGGCTGTGGCCTGATGCCGGTGCGCGGTCACTCCGGGGTGCAGGGCGGTGCGGAGATGGGCGCCTATGCCACCGCCTTCCCGGGCGGGCTCGCGGTCAATGAAGACAACGCCCGCAAACTATCCGGGCAGTGGGGCTTCCCGGTGCCCGGCAAGGTCGGACTTACCACCGCCGAGATGATCGAAGCATCCGATTGCGGCGGCACCGACGTCCTGTTTGCCACCGGCGGCGACTTCCACGAGGTGCTGCCCGATCCGGACCGCGTCCTGAGTGCCTTCTCGCATATCGGGCTGCGCGTGCATTTCGACATCGTGCCCTCGTCGCAGATGTTCATCGAACCAGGAAAGGATGCGGTGCTGCTGCTGCCCGCGGCCACCCGCTATGAGATGCCCGGTGGCGTCACCGAAACCAACACCGAACGGCGCATCATCTTCAGTCCCGAGATTCCAGGACCGCGCATCGGCGAGGCGCGTCCCGAGTGGGAAGTGTATATGGAGCTTGCGCGGCGCATACGACCGGAATGGCAAGAGCACCTCACTTTCGCCGACACTGCCGCCATCCGTGCCGAAATCGCCCAGGTGGTGCCGATGTATGCCGGCATCGAGAAGCTTGCACAGGAAGGCGACAATGTTCAGTATGGAGGGCGCATGCTGTGTGCCGGCTGGAAGTTCCCGACCGCTGACGGAAAAGCCCACTTTCACCCGACCACGTTCGTTCCTATGCAACTGCCAGAGGACAGCTTTCAGGTAGTGCAGCGGCGCGGCAAGCAGTTCAACAGCAACGTTCATGAAGAGCGCGACCCGGCAACCGGGCTGCCGCGGGATGCGGTCATAATCAGCGTCACCGACTGTGGGCGGCTTGGCCTGCACGATGGCGATGCCGTGGTGCTGGAGAACGAGTACGGTCGCTTCAACGGCCGAGTATTTGCCGCCGATGTCCGTCCAGGCTCGCTGGAAATGTACTGGCCCGAAGGCAACGTACTGGTGTCCGGCAACGCGCGCTCACCGCTCGCCAAGATTCCCGCTTACCGCGACGTAATCGCCCAACTGCGACGGCCGCGGCCCGACGAGAGCAAAAAACCCGTGTCGTATGCAGCCTGAATCACAAACCGAAGAGGCGGTGCTAAAAGAAATGCTGGCGCTCGACCGGGCGCGTGTTAAACGAGAGCATTCTGTCGAGCGCGTAAGCATTACACGTTGGCGCGATGCAAAGCGCGAAGATCTCTCCGATGAAGTCGCTGGCGAGGAGCCCATGGAAATCCGCGTACGCGTGCCAACGACCGGCGGTTGGCAGCAGCATTCCATCGCAGTCACCATGCGAACACCCGGCAACGATTTCGAGCTAGCGGCCGGGTTCCTGCACGCGGAAGGTTCCGTGCACAACGCCGATGACATCGAGCGTATCGGTTACTGCACTGACGTAGCTGAAGACCAGCAGTACAACATCGTTACCGTATATCTGGCGCCGCACGTTAACTTCGATACTGAAAGGCTCTCGCGCCATGTGTTCACTACGTCGAGCTGTGGTATCTGCGGGAAAGCCACGCTGGATTGGGTGCAAACCAGCTGTCCGCAGAAACCCCTGGGAGACTTTGTACTCGAGCCAGAAAAGCTGCTTTCCATGCGTCGTGCTCTTGAACAGTCCCAGTCGTTGTTCGCACGCACCGGCGGACTGCATGCCAGCGCGCTGTTCGATCTGGAAGGAAAACTACAATCCCAACGGGAAGACGTGGGACGGCATAACGCCACCGATAAACTGGTGGGGAAGCTGCTGCTAGATCGGCAACTGCCGGCTTCCGAATCGGTGATACTTTTCAGCGGCCGAGCGGCTTTTGAACTCGTGCATAAATCCATTCTCGCCGGTATTCCGTTTCTGGCCGCGGTGGGGGCACCGTCCAGCCTTGCGGTGGAACTTGCGCGCCGCTATGGCGTAACCCTGGTGGGATTCTTGCGGGACGGTCGCTTCAACGTCTATAGCGGTGCCGAACGGATACACTGGCCGACACAGGCATGAATGACCGGACTGTGGAAGCATCCGGTTTTGCGGGCGTGGTATTGGCAGGTGGCCGTTCCACGCGCATGGGACAGGACAAGGCGGAACTGATTTACCGCGGGCGGACCCTGCTGACACACATGTTGGCGCGGCTGCAGGAATGCGGCGCAAAACCCATAGTCATCAGCGGACCGCCACGTGCGGGTCATATCACTCTCCCCGATCAACGGCCGGGCCTGGGACCTCTCGGAGGAATTCATGCCGCACTCTGCAGACTGGCGGACGCGCCGGAAATCAACCGGCTGCTCATAGTGCCGGTGGATATGCCGGCGCTCAGCATACCGACACTTACCGCGCTTGTGCGCATCAAACCAGCGGCTCACGCCTGTCATTACGCCGGCCATCCGTTGCCCCTAGGCCTTGCACTGCATACCGATGTCCTGGCACGCCTCAATCGCATGGTGGGCGACAAAGGACTTCCAGACTCTCGGCGTTCGCTGCATGCTTTTTGCGCGAGCTTGAATGCGCAGGTCTTACCTCTTCCCCGGGAAGGCGAGTTTGAATTCATTGCGCTCAACACGCCCGCAGACTGGGTGTCATTTTATGCCGGCCACACGGCAGAGCACGCGCCGTGAACCTGCGCCTGTCGCCCGGGTCGGTGCGTATGCGCCTCAGCCACTCGGAACTTGACGTATTGCTGACCACAGGCGAAATCAGCTCTGGTACCCGGCTGTCGCCGCATCACGAATTCACCTATCGGGTAACGCTGGATGACAATGCACTGGAATTGCTGCTGGATACCACAGAAAATGGCTTACAGTTGCGGCTTTCGGGTACGCTTGCGCGCGAATTTGCCGCACGCCTGCCCAGCAAACAAGGCATCGAAGTGCAACAGGCTGACGGCCACGGGGGCATGTTGGTCCTGAGTCTTGAAGTGGATCTTCATAGCAGACGCAATACAACCCGCTAATCGCATCCACGCTCGAACGTGGTTTTCAGTGAAGCACAGCGGAGGTGTACTTCTCCATCTCGATACTCCGCGTTAACACCGACTTCACCGGCAGCAAGGCATTCAGCAACCCCAGTTTCGGAATGTCGTGGACTTTGATACCTCGGATGCCGGGATAGTCTGGGCATGGAAAATGAAACCGCCGAAGCCATAGCATGACTTCGGCGGCTTCGTTCTGATGCTCAAACCTACAACACATGTATACGGATTGACCGTTATTGCGCCAACACCGGCGGATTACAAGGGCAGATGGAATCCGCTGGCGATATCCAGTGTGGCCGCAAACATCAGATAGATGAGCCAGAAACCCGTGATCATGTGAAAGAACCCCAGCGCCCGCTCGCTGAAGGGGTGCATGGCCTTGAGGCTTGCCGGGATATCGGCGAGATACACACCGCACAGCCCAAGGAACAACAAGCCGACCGGCCAGTCCCCGGCGTGAAAGAACACGATTGCGCCCAGTGCCGATATGGCCAGAAAACCGATGGCCATGAAGGCATTGGGACGCGGATCTGCGCCCTTCATGCGGTTATATCCCAAAGCAAACCAGTGGATACCGTAGGCCGAGAAGGCCAGCGCCGCCATATAGAGTGGCGGGCCCTTAAAGACCTGGAACAGCGTGAGCCCGAGGAACAGAATAGTACCGGTCACAAATTGACAGAAGCCTGGGAGCCAGATGCCCCACATGCCAGTGCCGAGATTTACCGCTTCATCCCGTTTGGGATACCCAAACAATTCCTGCGGGAAGTAGATCAGGTAGCCCGTCCCTAGGCCGAAAAATCCCAACGCGATTGGAACATATGCAGAGGTTGAAAAGACAATAGGATATACAGTCGGATTCATACTTTATCTCCTTCGCTTTGTCTGGACGGACTTCGACCGTATATGGCTTTTTTATTCAGCCCTGGTAACGGTCACTGAATGGCGGGGGAACCAGTAGCCAAACCTGAAACTTCCCCTCCCATCAAAACACAGGGTCGAATCTCACTCCCTGCCCTGACAATACTCGGGGCGATAGATTTGGTGGCCAGACGGATTAAGTGGGGAGTCCGTTCGCCGCACTAGGTCCTAGTCGGGGCCAAGTACGCTTTTGTAAGTGCTCAACAGTCAAGGGTTACGGAACTCGCGAACCACTTCTGCTGACGCATCGGCAAAAACTGGGTGTGTGGCTGCTGCCAGCGGTTGTAGTCATGCAATGACCCAACTTCACTACCTGACAGATAGAACTGAATATAGCCTTCTTTTATAGCAGATGTAGTCGGAAAATCAAGTTTCCGGCGTCAACGTCCGTGCCGGCCGGCCGCTCCATGATCTGGTGTGCCTCGTTTTGCACGACTACGTGCGGTGCTACTCTCCGACATCGAACCATCTGATATGAAGCAGACCATAGGCAGCGGTGAAAAAACCGCACAGAGCCTCGAAATGCTTTTGTACAACAGCAGCGAGGGCGAGTGATGGTTACTCTAAATGATCGTGACCCGTCAAACAGGCACGTCAAAAGGCATGACTTCGATTTCCATGCCTGCTGGAATGGTGGCCGCTTCCGCAGGTAGCAACACGAAACAATTAGCGCGACTCATAACGCTTAGTGCGCTTGAATCTTGGCTGCCGGCCGAGCCCACAAACCAAGCTCCGTCTTTACGGCTCAATATGCCTCGTGGGAATTCGGCGCGTCCTTGACGCTTGTCGAAAGCACACAGTGTTTGCGCGCGCAGCGTAAACGGCTCACGGTAGGATTCGCCCGCGAGCACGTGCAGCGCCGGCGCAACAAACAGCTGGAACGTTACCAGGGCCGATACCGGATTACCCGGCAATCCGAAAAACCAGGCATTTCCGAGGCGTCCGAAAGCCAGTGGTTTACCGGGTTTCATGGCGACACGCCAGAAGCTGATCTCGCCAAGTTCCGCCAAAACCTGGCGCACATAATCCGTATCGCCGACTGAAACTCCACCGCTTGTTAGTACTATGTCCGCCTGCGATGCGGACTTCATGGCGGCACGAATTGCCTCGGGCTGATCCGGCACCACGCCCAAATCGACAAAGTCTGCGCCCAAGCTGGCGAGCGTCGCTGACAACGTGTAGCGGTTACGCTCATAGATCTGCCCCGGCGCGAGTTTTACGCCAGGTTCGCGCAATTCATCGCCGGTGCTAAAAAATGCGATGCGCACCCGGCGGCGCACGTTCACCTCCGGCAGACCCAGTGAGGCGATGACCCCCAGATCGCCGGGACGCAGACGTCGCCCATGTTCAAGCACCCGGCTGCCCGTGGGTACATCGCTACCTGGAAGCCGTACGTTTTCCCCGATTCGATGTCCGGCTCTGATTACGATGTCCGCACCAGCAGTCCGCACCTCTTCCTGCATCACCACTGTATCTGTTCCTGACGGTAGCATCGCACCGGTCATGATGCGCACACATGCGACCGTGCCGACAGTATCCATAAATGGATGCCCGGCCAGCGAGCTGCCGATTACCCGCAAACGCCGCTCGCCATTGACCGGCAAATCTCGGCCAGCCAGCGCGTAACCATCCATGGCGGAATTGGCAAATGCGGGGACCGGCAGACGGGCGATAAGGTCCTCCGCCAGGATCCGGCCAGCTGCCGCAGACAATGTGACTTTCTCCACCGCGTCCACTGGACGCAAGCCGGAGAGGATGCGTTCGCGGGCTTGTTCGACACTGAGTGCGAGTTTCGTCGTGGTGTCTGTCTGCATTTCAAGTGTGTCCTCGCATGTCGCGGCCATGCCGACTGCCGCCCAGCACCTCAAACACATGCATCAGGCCGGGCAGTGTCGCTTCGAGGCATTCCAACGCCCCGCGTGTACTGCCCGGTAAGGTAAACAACAATGTTCCGCCGGACAGGCCCGCCACCGCCCGCGAGAGCATGGCGTAGGGTATGCGCCGTTGTCCGTAAGCGCGGGCGGTCTCGACGATGCCGGCCAGGGGTACCTTGATGAGGGGGGCCACCGTTTCAACCGTGCGGTCACGTGGCCCGACACCGGTTCCGCCGACGGTCAGCAAAATTTCCACGCGCTGTGCGAGCCAGTAAGCCAGACGCCCGGACAGCTGCGCCGGCTCATCCGCAAGCACCTCGTACCCCGCGATCCCGATCTCCGCCTGCGCAAGTCGTTCTGTCACCGCAATCCCGGCCTGATCCTTGGCAGTACCTGCAGCCACCGTATCAGACAGCACGATCACCGCAGCGCGCAAATTGCGCTGCGCCTTGCGCTGGTACTGGGATTTACCACCGCGCTTTTCCAGCAACCGGATGTCAGTGATCTGCAGCGCCGTACCTGCATGGGGTTTGAGCATGTCATACAGCGTAAGCCCAGCCACCGCGACTGCAGTCAAGGCCTCCATCTCCACACCGGTGGCGGCAATCACTTCCACTTCCACTTCGATATGCACCTGTCCCGTGTCCTCGAGACGGTAATCCACGCGGACACCGGTGAGCGGCAGCTGGTGACAAAGTGGCAGCAATTCCCAGGTGCGCTTCGCACCCAGAATAGCCGCTGCGCGCGCGATCTCCAGGGCATCGCCCTTCTGCGTACGCCGCTCACGCAGCAAAGTGATGCATTCCGCCGGCATATGCAGGGTGCCACCGGCGCGTGCGCTGCGCAGGGACTCGGGTTTAGCCGTGATGTTCTTCATGTAATTCGCATCCCATAACGAAACTGTGAGTGCCGTCGCTGTATTCCTCGCGTTTCCAGATGGGTACTGTGTGTTTGACTGCTTCGATGGCGTAGCGGGCCGCGGCAAATGCTTCGGCGCGATGTTCGGCGCGTACCACCACCAGTACCGACAAATCCCCGATGAGCAGATCGCCGAGCCGATGGCGCACCAGGCACAGTCGTGCACCGCATTTTTGTATTGCCCCCCGTTCAATCTCCGCTAGCTGTCGCTCGGCTACTGGAGCGTAGACGGAATAATTGATGGCGCGTACCTCCTTACCGTTGTTGAAACGCCTGACCGTGCCACCGAACACCGCAAGTGCACCGTCTTCCGGTGTCTGACTCTGGCCCAGCAATTGTGCGGTATCCAGCGGCAAGAGAGACAGATGACTGCAGCCGGCCAGATCATCGGCCATGTCTAGCCCCCGCTCACCGGTGGCAGCAGCACCAGCCGTTCCTGGAGTTGCAACAGCCGTTCCCGGCTGACGATGCGGTCGCCCACGGCACAGGCGCTGCGTTGCAGCATATCGCGGGCAACGGGATGTTCGTTCGCGAGTCGATCAATCACTGCGGAGATGGGGATGGGCAGATCCAGGGACGTCAGCTGGCATTCGGGGCCACCACACAGTTCCTCCAGCACACCGCAACATTCCACCGTAATCGCTGTATTCTCATTCGCTAACCGATCCATTTCAGCCACCAATATAAGACATTTCGATCTTGGAGTTGGGCTTGCTGACACGGGTTCGAAGTTCCGAGTAACGGTCCTCGCGCTGCAGCCAGCCGCTTTGGATCGCTTCAACGAGGATCCCGTCGTCACATCCGGCACGCAACAATGCGCGCAAGTCCAAACCATTGGCCGCGAACAAACACGTAAATAATTTGCCGTCGCTCGACAGACGCGCGCGGCTGCAGTTCCCACAGAATGGCTGGGTCACAGATGCGATAACTCCGATTTCACCACCACCATCCAAGTAACGCCAGGTATTGGCAACTTCGCCTGGGTAACGCGCGGCCAGCGGCTGCATCGGCCATTGCGACTGCAACTGCTCAATAATGCTGCGTGCCGAAACTACCTCCTCCAGTCGCCAGCCGTTACTTTGACCCACATCCATATACTCGATGAAGCGGACAATCACGCCCGTATTGCGAAAATGCGCGGCCATCGGAATGACGCACGAGTCATTAATCCCACGGCGTACCACCATATTTACCTTAACCGGAGTAAGCCCTGCATCATGGGCAGCGACGATGGCATCGAGAACCCGTGACACCGGCAGCTGGGAATCGCTCATGGAGGCAAACGTCCGGTCATCCAGCGCGTCTAGACTCACGGTTACGCGCCCGAGCCCTGCAGCCTTGAGCGCCCGTGCTTTCGACGCATCAAGTAATGACCCATTGGTTGTTAAGCATAGGTCATCGATACCCTTGATGAGTACAAGCTTCGCAATCAGCGTCTCAAGATCGCGCCTGAGCAAAGGCTCCCCGCCGGTAAGGCGGATTTTTACCACGCCAAGCAGGGCAAAAATGCCTGCTAAGCGCGCGATCTCCTCGAAACTCAGGACCATGGTACGCGGCAGGAACTGGTATCCAGGGCCGAATATTTCCCGTGGCATGCAATAACCGCAACGAAAATTGCAACGGTCAGTTACCGATATGCGCAAATCCCGCAGCGGACGGGACAATTTGTCCAGCGTTGGTGCGATTCTGAGCGCCTCCGGTTTTGTGGGTTGACACATGGACTTATTCTAAGCTCCCTTCGTACCGGTAGCCATATACATAGGACTGTCTAGATTTTTGTGTTTTCTGGGCCATACCCTTAACGCTGAGGAGGACTTGGTATGGCAATACGACCGGAGGTTTTAGACGAGCTGCTGCAGGGGACGGATGCCAAGCAGTTGTTTGAGAAAGATGGGCTCTTGACGGAGCTGAAGAAGGCGCTGGCCGAGCGCGTGGCGAACTACCACCGGAATACCATCCGTCATTTCCTGTGGGTGATCGCCGCCGTCGGCATGAACGGGCCTGAAGATCTCAAACCGGAAGTCCTCAACCGCCGCGTGTCGCTCACCGAAATCAGAACCTACAAAGAGCTTTATCCGTACCTCGAAACCGGGGACTTGCTTGAGGGGCGGGCGCCAGAGTTGTATAAAAAACCGCGGGTGATGGCGAGCGCCGGAAGCTTCTAGGCTGGATGCACCGAGAAGACTATGTGGAAGATAAAAGCAATTCCAATGAAGCTATCTCGACCGATCATCCGTTAAGATAAATGAGTTTTCATTCCTTTTTCGCCTGCACGGCCGGAGCCCAAAGATTGGCCGCCCAGAACAGCCAGCGGTTCACTTCGGCGCGCGCCCGCCGTTCGGCGGGATACAGCGTGTTGCCGGGTTTGGTCTCGGCGAGGTAGATCATGATGGCGGAGGACTCGTGCACCACGAAGTCGCCGTCTGCCAGTACCGGCACCTTGCCCGTCGGATTGATGGCCAGATATTCGGGCGTACGCTGCGCACCCTTGGCAAGCTCCACGCTCTGCAACTTTAGCTCGATGCCGAGCAGCGCGGCCACGACGTGCTCCTTGCGGGAATTGGATGACAGCGGCGAGTAGTACAGTTTCTTTGGTCGCTCCTTTGAAGCGCCTAACAAGATCTCAACAGTGAACGCCTAGCGCGCAAAATCCCCCCTATTTTACAAAGGAGGGAGCGCGCATTGCGCAGGGCACGCTCGCAACAGTGGCGACCATGCCGCCCCCCTTTTACAAAGGGGGATTTTGGATGAAGCCACGTTTTCTTGGATGCTGTCAGGAATGGCAAGGTATGCATGCGTCGGCAAGAGACCGGGGCGCTAGCGTTGCATTCAGGGCCGCGGCAGCAGGAATTCCTGGCCTTGGTATTCGAGCACCACGCCATTCGGCACGATGGCAATCACTTTCGGGCCTTCCTTGAGCGTGTCGCCTGCCTGGTAACGCTGCATGTTGATGACCACGAAACGGTCGGCAGGTTTGGCCGCGTAGCCGTGCACGTCGAGGTGCAGCGGCGGCAGCGATTGCTGGAAGGCGAGCGGCAGCGTGTCGAGCGCGGGCGGATTGCCGGTGTCCAGATTTATGACGCCGGAACCTGAGGAATTCGCAGGCACCGCCATCGTCGGCGCATTGCTCGCGGCGGCAGGCGCAGCGGATTTGGCCGCAAGCGCACGCGGCGGGGCCGGGCTTGCCGCCATGGATGCGGGTGCGGCTGAAGCTGCAGCCGCTTCCGCGGCGAGTGAGCGCACGGCGGGACGATAATCCAGCGCCGGCGCTGCCGGTGCGGGAGCCGGTACTTCGGCAACCGTCACCGGCGCGGAGCGATGATCCCGGCTGTTCCAGAAGATGATGACCAGCGCCACCACGTTGACTACCAGCAGCAAGCCGACGAGCGTGGCCCAGGGTATCGGTATGCGCGCGCGTGCCGGGGGTGCGTCGGCTGCGCTGACCCGGCCGCTTAGATTTTGCTGGCGGGTGCGTTCGGATTTGCGCAGCGCGTCCAATATCAGCGACATGCTCAATTCCCGGTTGCGGTGAGCGTGGGCGTGCCGGGCGCGTCCAGCACGCTGTTCAGGTGAATCAGGGTTTCCTCGCCGGCGATGCCATCCGGCTTCAAGTGTTGCGCGGTCTGGAACTCCTTGACTGCAGCGACCAGCGTGTTGTCATAGCGGCTGCTGCCGGAGTCCGGAGTGTGCTGCAACGCGGCGAGCTGCGTGCGCAGCCAAGCCACCGCTGTGCCGACCATGCCGGGTGCGAGCGGAATCGGCGCGTTGGCATTGGGTTTCCACAGGAACAGATACTCGCCGTACCACAGGGGATCCAGCGCGCTCAACGCAAAGTCGTGACTTGCCGCCCCGGCGCGCAGGGTAATTTGTCCGCCGGCGAGTGCGGTCACCACCACCTGATGCTGGATGCCCTGTGCATCGGTGAGCGTGATGATCGCCGGCCGGTTGAAGCTGCGCAGATTGTTCCAGGTGCCCTTGCGGAACAGGCAGCGCAATCCCGCCTGCCGGGCTTCGAGACAAGCGCTGCCGGCACCGCCCGCTGTGTAATGCGCGCCCCACAGGGAGAACAGCGTGGCGAACGCGGTATCGGTATCCGTGGGATGGGCCGGATCGGCGAGCCAGCTTTGCGGCGTGACGGCGGGCGCGGACTTCGCGACCGGCGCGGCAGATATTTGCGCCGGCGTGGCCGGGGCGTCACGCAGGCGCATGCCAAGATTTCCGGTTGCCGCCAGCAAGGTAACGGCCGACAGCAGGATTACCGCCGCGGTACCCGCCCAGAGGAGCCTACGGCGGCTGTTGGCGTGCAGCCGCGGCTCCAGTACTTCATGCGCGGCGCGGCGCACCAGGGTGCGGTCCACCTGGCGCAGTTCATGCGTGTAGGCACCGAGCAGCGCGCGATCGCAGATGATATTAATGAGCCGCGGAATGCCATGGGTGTGACGCCACACTGCGCGCAGGCCGGCGGCGGTGAAAATCGGCGCCAGCGCGCCGGCCACGTTCAGCCGGTGGTGCACGTAGGCACGCGCATCTTTGTGCGACAGCGGCTCCAGGTGGTAGCGACCGGTGATGCGTTGTGCGAGCTGACGCAGATCCTCGCGCGCGAGCAGCTCGCGCAATTCCGGCTGGCCGACGAGGATGATTTGCAGCAGTTTCTGGCGACTGGTCTCGAGATTGGTGAGCAGCCGCACCTGCTCAAGCACTTCGCGGCTCAAAGCCTGGGCCTCGTCAATGATGAGCACCACGCGCCGGCCCCGGGCATGGGCCTGCAAGAGCTGCGCGTTGAGCGCATCAATTAGCTGCTGCGGGCTGTGCTCCGGCGTGGTGCCGATGTGCAGCTCGTGACAGATGGCGCGCAGGAATTCCGGGATGCTGACGCGCGGATTGATGATGAGCGCCGCATCCACGGTGTCCGGCAGTTTCTCCAGCAGCGAGCGGATCAGCGTGGTCTTGCCGGTGCCGACCTCGCCGGTGAGCTGGATGAAGCCGCCGCTTTCGGTGACGCCGTATAAAAGGTGTGCGAGCGCTTCAGTGTGCCGGCCCGAGAGGAACAGATAACGCGGGTCGGGAGTGATCGCGAAGGGGTTTTCGCTGAGACCAAAATAGCCGGCGTACATGCGCGCAATGATGCCTCATTCCGGGCGTGACCGCAGGCCGCGCGACAATGCGGTCTCCCCGTATCGCGCGTGCACCGCGTCGGCCGCGGCGTCCAGGCGCTGCGCACGCTGCAGCGATTCCTCGAACAAACCCAGTTGGTCGGCCGCGGCAAAATCGCGTGCGCCCACGCCAATGAGCCTGAGCAGTGTGCGCGGATGCTGTGCCAGCCACTCGCTCAGCAATTGACGCGCGAGCGGCCAGAGCACCGCAAAGCTCGCGTCCGGCGGCGCAAAGTGCCGTTGCCGCGTGTGGCGCTTGAAGTCGGTGGTGCGCAGCTTGAGCACCAGCGTGTGCGGCCGCAGTTGCTGGTGGCGCAGGATTGCACACAGACCTTCGGTCAGCGAGCGCAGTTCGCCGGCCAGCGACTCGAAATCCGCGAGGTCGCGCTCAAACGTGGTTTCCTGGCTGACCGAGCGTTCCTGCGCGTCGGCACCCACCGTGCGCGCGTCCTCGCCGCAGGCCAGTTGCTGGAAAAACCGCGCCTGATTGCCGAACAGCGCCTGCAACAGCGGCGGCGGTGCGTGCCGCAGTTCCGCGACCGTGCGGATGCCGTTCTTTTCCAGGTGCACGCCGGTGCGCGGGCCGATGCCCCAGAGCGCAGTCACCGGCAGCGGATCGAGCAGGGTTTGCACATTCTCGATGGGAACGTGCAGCAGACCGTCTGGCTTGGATTTTTCCGAGGCGATCTTGGCGACGAGCTTGTTGGGGCCGAGACCTACCGAGGCGGCAAGACCGGTGCGCGCACGGATGGATTGTTTGATGCGGCGTCCGAGCGCCGGCGGATCACCGCAACCCGGCACGTCGCTCAGATCCAGGAACGCCTCGTCGAGCGACAGGCCCTCAATCTGCGGCGTGAATTCTGCGAAGCAGGAAAATATCTGCGCGGACGCCTGCTGATAGCGGGGCATGCGTACCGGCAGATACACGGCATCGGGACAGCGGTGCCGCGCTTCGTACATGGGCATGGCCGAGCGCACGCCGAACGCGCGCGCTTCGTAGCTCGCGGCGCATACCACGCCGCGGCGGCTGGTGCCGCCGACAATCACCGGCTGGCCCTGCAATTCCGGGTGGTCGTGCTGTTCCACGGAAGCGTAGAACGCATCCATGTCCACATGCGCGATGAGACGGCTGTTCACGGGCGCGTGAGTTTGGGCACAGCGGTTTTCGAAAGCAGCACCACGTGCACGCTGCTGGCGTAAATGCGGCCGGCGGCGCGCAGGCGCTGAATTTCATCCTGGTCGCGCACCGCATCCAGGCGGATGAAATCGGCCGTTTCCTGCAGCGCGGGCAGCGCACGTTTGAAAGCCCGGAAAGCCGTGCCTTTAGGCACGGCCCAGCGCGCGTCCAGTTCCTTGAAGCTCAGAAAATCGGCCGTGCTCAGTCTCACGCGCCCGGGAAGGCGGGGAATTTCGCCAGAATCTTGCGCACGTCCTGCGCCACGGCCTGCTCGGAGTAGTTCTCCTGGCTGATCCAGTCCTTGGTCCAGCCGCGCCACACCAGGCGCTTGCTGCGACCGTCAATGATGTCCAGCATCAGGGTGCCCTGGTCACGGCTTTGCACGTTGTTGCCCACGGGCACCACCACATTGCCGAACCCGTACGGGTAGTAACCGCCGAAGCCGATGGCAAAGCTGGCGCCACTGCTCTCCAGCTTCTGCTTGCTCACAGTGTGATAGGTGACGGTGAAATCCGGCGACTGATCGGCGGCCACCTGGGTGAAACCGCGTGCGGTCAAGTCCGCCACCACGGCACGCTTCACCCGCTCCTCCAGAATCTGGCTGTCGAGAATTGGATTGCTTACCGGACCGACGGGCGGGCTGACCCAGGTAAAGGTGCGCAGTCCGGTGAGCTTGACGCTGTGGTCCTGCTCAACGTACACGCGCGGCGCACAGGCCGCGAGTGCCACCAGCGAACACAGTGCGAAGGCCAAAAGGAGCTTTTGCATGCGGGCGGAACCTCGAAAATCCTGATTTCCCAGTGTCCGTGCCACGAGTTTAGCACGCGGGTTTCCGCAGGGATGGGGGTTTTATGTACACTCCCCGGTCTTGGGGATCAGCGTGCGCAGGAATGCGTCACCGTAACAAAGATATCTGGGAAAACATGATGAAAGTAGCCGATATTCCCTACTTGTCCCTGGCCTACGCAGCGGCGCTGGCGGCCGCGGCTGCGGCCGTTCTGGTATTCCTGTCGTGGTACACCGGTACGGTCATCGCCAGTCCGGTCGCGTTCGTCGGATTTATCGTGTTTGGGCTGGCGGTTGCATCCTTCGGGTTCCCGGCGCCGCACGTGGGCTACGTGTCGCTCGACCGGGTGGTGCAGTTCGCCAGTATCCTGATTTTCGGCGCGCTGCAGGCTGCCTGGATCGTGGGCCTGGCCGCCCTGGTTGCGCCCCTCCTAGCCTGGAGGCGGGTACGCACCGGCGGCGTGCGTCTCACGCTGGTGCGCTGCCTGCACAACGCAGGCATGACGGCTTTCATCATCCTGTGCGTCGGCTACCTGTACGAGTTCTTCGGCGGCAGCCTGCCGCTGCGGCGCCTGGATCCGCATGACGTACTGTTGATCGTGCTGCTCGCGCTGTTTCTGCAACTGCTCAACATGCTGTTCATGGCCGTGATCGCCTGGATGGAAGGCTACGACTGGCGCCGGGCGTTCGGGCCGTTTGCCGCAAGCGTGGATCTGGCGGCCATTCCCCTGGCGGTGCTTACCGCGCTCATCTACAACAGCCTGCTTTGGCAGGCTTTCGCACTGTTCCTGCTGGTGCTGGCGATGATTGTGTTCATCGTGCGCCGCCTCGCGGATACGCGCCGCGTGCTGGAAGACAAACTCGGCACGCTGGTGGCGGTGAACCGCGTGGGCCGCGCGATCAGCAGTTCACTGGTGCTGGACGAGTTGCTGGAAATGGTGTTCCGTGAAAGTCGCAACCTCATGAGCTTCGATATTTTCATTCTCGGTCTGTACGACGAGAGCACCCACAGCATCGACGTGCGCTTGCACCACAATCCCCAGGGGCGCCAGCCGCCGCGCCGCCAGGATCTGGGCGTGGGCATACTCGGCTGGGTCATCAGCCACAACAAGCCGGCGTTCATGCGCAATTGGCAGCGCGAAACCGGCGAACTCAAGCGCATCCTCTACCAGATCGGCCACACTCCGCAGACCCTGTCGCTGATCGCGGTGCCCATGAGCTATCGCGAACGTGTGCTCGGGGTGCTCAGCGTGCAAAGCTACGCGGCTGACCAGTTTGACGAATCGCACGTCAGCCTGCTCACGAGTTTTGCCAGCCAGGTGGCAGTGGCGATTGCCAATGCCGGCCTGTTCGCGGAACTCGAGCGCAACCGCAATCAACTGGAAAATCGCGTCGCCGAGCGCACCCGCGATCTGGCCGAGAAGAACGACGAATTGCGTGCCCAGAAGGAACGCGCCGACGTGCTGGCGGAATCCCTGCGCTCGGCGCAGCGCAAAATCGAGCGCGAGCTGGTGAAGTCACAGCGTGAGACGCGTCTCGACGAGCTGACCGGGCTGTACAATCGCCGCGCTCTGGATGACCGGCTCGGCCAGGAAGTGGTACGGGCGCAGCGCTACAAGCGCGCGCTCGCGGTGGTCATGGCCGACATCGACCATTTCAAGTCGGTGAACGACCGGTTTTCCCACATGGTGGGCGATGACGTGCTGCGCACCATCGCCAACATCCTGCGGGCCCAGTGCCGTTCGATTGACGTCATCGCGCGTTACGGCGGCGAGGAATTCCTGCTGAGTTTCCCGGAAACCACGCGCCATGCGGCTGCCGCGGTGTGCGAGAAAATCCGCCAGCACGTCGAGTCCCACGACTGGAGCAAAATTCAGCCCGGGCTTGCGGTGACCATCAGCTTCGGCGTGGCCGCTGCGCCGCCGGAATACGATGTGGACAGGCTGATTGCCGAGGCCGACCACAAGCTCTACGAAGCCAAGCACTCCGGCCGCAACCGGGTGTGCGCCTAGGTGGCCACCACGAAGGCGAAAATCACCAGCATGCCGCTCACCATTACGCCCAGCAACGCCACCCAGTAGATGAAGCCGATCAGCAGGTACTTGCCCAGGGTCTTGATGAACGACTGGCGGTAGTAGAACAGCATCGCCAGGAACACGTAGATTACGATGTACCAGCCGAGCACCACGTTGAGGTAGTGCGCCGGCGTCATGCCCCAGGCGGCCCGCTTGCCGAGCAGGTTGGCCAGCACCATCACCAGCATGATCACGAAGATGAACGCGTGGTTGTGGAGCGCGAAGATCAGGTGCTCCATGTAGTAACGCCGCGAGCGGATGTAGAAAAGTTTCAGCAGCAGGGCCACCAGCGGCAGGAATACGAACATCAGCTTGGGCAGATAACTCTGTATGGCGCGCGAGACTTGGGTTTCGAATTCGTTGCGCGGCATGTCGATCGTGCGCCCCAAGACGCTGAAGTGCACCCGGTTATCGGCGTTGCCGCTTTCGTCGATGGTGATGCCCGGAGCAACCGCGGTGCCGCCGGACGCGGACGGTGTCCGTGCAGCATCGGAGGCGATTTTGGTCTGCGGGACGCCGGCGGACGTGCCGCTCAGCAGCGCCTGCTTCTGCGCGGCGCTCAGATACGGGCTGTCGCGGATTTCGCGACGCTGGGCGGCGCTCAGGCCCGCGGCCGGAGCCGATGATTTGGCTGATTTGACTGGGTTGGCGCTCCGGTCGAAGCGGAAGAAATTCGGGGACGTGATGTTCCAGGCCACGAGGAAAAACAGGATGCTGCTGAAAATGTACAGGCGCAGCGGGTTGATGTAGCGCACACGCCGGCCGGCCGAGTACTCGCGCGACAGAAAGCCGGGGCGGAACAGCAGCGGCACCACGCTGCGGAAGAACTTGGTGTCGAAGCCGAAATGGTTGCCGAAGAAATCCTGGATGTCGGCCAGCAATGGCGCCGCGTAGCTTTGGTTCGGTTGGCCGCAGGCCACGCAGAATCTCCCCAACAACACGGCGTTGCAGTTCTGGCAGCGCAGTGTCGGCTGCGCCAAGGCCGTCGCAACCGCTGCATCCGGCGCCAGTTCCCGGCCGTCGGCGTCCAGCAGCCGGCGGCGGGCTGCCAGGCGTTTGCCGAAATAGCGCGTACTTTCCGCGCGCATGCGCGCGGCGTGCTGGCTCAGGTAATTTTCGAGATCCTGCTTTCCAGCGAGCCGGTATTGCACCACGCGCCGCACGCTGTGCGCATCGGCAAGCGGCGGGATCTCTTCCGCTGGCAGCAGGCGTGCGTCCAGGAATCCCGGCAGCGCCAGCATGTCGCGCATGTGCTGCTTGAGCCACGCGTCGAAACGCCCGGCCGCGCGCCGCTGGATGTCGAGTGTCACTTCATAGATGATCTCGCCGCCGCTGGCTGCCGGCAGGCCCGCGGACCCGACGCTGCTCACGTAGTCACGGCGTGCGGCGGGAACGGTTTGGTGCCGAGTTCATCCGGCGCAAAATCATCCACCGCACAGATTTCGCTGGTCAATTCCTCGAGGCGCTGCAATTGACGGCCTTCTTCGGCGCTGATGATGCCGGCCGCGCGCGCTGCGCCGATGCGCTCGGCGCCCGGCGCAAGTTTGAGTTCGCCGCTGCGCACCGCCACGTGGATTTTCTTCTCCACCGGCTCGAGCTTGAGTGCCAGTTCTAGCGCCTCGGCCATCATCCCTACCGGGCTTGCCCGGTCAGCGGTGTAAGTGTTGCGCATGAGGCGCTCGCGCGGGCCGCCGGGGGTGCTGATCAGTTGCGCCACGCGGTGGCCGCACGCGTCGCTCGGCGCCGAATAGGTGCGGCCGCGCGTGAAGATCAGGACGCGCAACAGCCCCGCCACCCAGCGGTTGGGAAAGTTGCGCAGGAAACCATGCATCTGCTCCTGCAAATGATAAAGCGCCTGGCGGCAGGCCCAATCCACCAGCGGTAAATCTTCGCCTTGGCGCCCCTGATCCTCGTAACGCTTGAGCACCGCCGAAGCGATATACATGTAACTCAGGATATCGCCGAGACGCGCCGAAAGTTTTTCCTTGCGCTTGAGCATTCCGCCGAGCGTCAGCATGGCGGCGTCCGATGCCAGCACGAAGGCGGCGCTGAAGCGGTTGATGTGCTGGTAGTAGCGGCGCGTCGGTCCGGTTACCGGTACGCGCGTGAGCTGCGCGCCGGTGAGCGCCAGTATCAGCGCGCGTGCGGCGTTGCTGAGCGCCAAGCCGATATGACCAAACAGCGCGTCATCGAATTGTTTGAGAGCCGCGTGGTGTTCTTTGGTGGCTGCGGCGCGCTCCTCGGCAGCATGCGCCGCCGCCAGGGCATTGGCGGCGTGCTCTTCCATCGAGGCCGAGCGCATTTCCGTGAGCACGTAAGGATGGCAGCGGATGGCGCCCTGACCGTAGATCATCAGGTTGCGCGTCAGGATGTTGGCGCCTTCCACGGTGATGGCGATGGGGATGGACTGGTAACCGCGGCCGAGATAATTGCGCGGGCCGAGCTGGATGCCCTTGCCCCCGTGAATGTCCATGGCGTCGTTGCCGACGATGCGTGCCATCTCGGTGACGTGGTATTTGGAGATTGCCGCGCATACCGCGGGCTCCTCGCCCTGGTCAATCGCCCAGGCGGTGAGCGTGCGTACGGCTTCCATGGCGTACAGCAGTCCGCCCATGCGGCCCATGACCTCGTCCACGCCTTCGAACCTGGCAATCGGCACATTGAATTGTTTGCGCACCTGCGCGTAGGCGCCGGTGGCATACACGCCGAGGCGCGAGCCGCCCGCGGTGTTCGAGGGCAACGAGATCGCACGCCCCGCGCCCAGGCATTCCATGAGCATGCGCCAGCCCTGGCCGGCCATGGGCATGCCGCCGATGATGGCATCGAGCGGCACGAATACGTCCTTGCCGTGCGTCGGACCGTTCTGGAACGGAATATTGAGCGGGAAGTGCCGCCGGCCGATGGCGATGCCGGGCGCGTCGCGCGGGATCAGCGCACAGGTAATGCCGTACTGGTCTTCGTCGCCCGCAAGGTGGTCGGGATCGTAGAGCTTGAACGCCAGGCCAATAAGCGTCGCAATTGGTGCGAGCGTGATGTAGCGCTTGTTCCAGTTGAGGCGGATGCCGATGACTTCCTTGCCCTGCCAGCGGTCCTTGCAGACCACTCCGTAATCGGTGATCGAGCCGGCATCGGAGCCCGCGGTGGGCGAGGTGAGCGCGAAGCACGGCACTTCCTCGCCGGAAGCGAGCCGCGGCAGGTAATGGTTTTTCTGCGCTTCCGTTCCGTAGCGCAGCAGCAGCTCGGCCGGGCCGAGCGAATTCGGCACTGCCATGATCGAAGCCGCGGTCGGGCTGCGACTCGCGACCTTGGCGAGGGTTTCGGAATTCATGAGCGCGGAGAATTCCTTGCCACCGTATCTTTTCGGAATGATGTAGGCGAAGAAGCCCTGTTTCTTCAGGAAGTCCCAGGCATCGGGCGGCAGGTCGCCCCATTCGTGGGTGATCTTCCATTCGTCGAGCATGCCGCACAGAGTCTCGACTTCGTCGTCCAGAAACGCCTGCTCCTCGTCCGAGAGTTTCGGTGCCGGCGTGTCCAGCAGCTTCTTCCAGTTGGGCTTGCCGCTGAACAGTTCCCCGTCCCACCACACCGTGCCGGCTTCGAGTGCCGCGGCCTCGGTTTCCGACATCTCCGGCATGACTTTGCGGAATATGTCCAGCAACGGCCGGCTGATCCATTG